>NZ_LAJY01000140.1 GCF_000963705.1 Elstera litoralis
ATTGAAATAATTTTCCATGCGGAAGGCTTCTGCAAGGGTATCGGTGATGATCTTACTGACCGTGACGCCCTTCAGCTTTGCCATAGCTTCAGCTTGCTCTATCAAAGCGGCATCAGTAATCTGAACTGCGTTCATCGCTTCATCTCCGTCATGCTATGAAGTGCTGCACTCGGTTTCAGAACCTGAATACCATACCGCAGTGCCCCCTCTTTGAAGTCTTCTATATTCTCTGTTATGAGGGCGTCGGCACGACCATTCACGGCAGTTTCCAAAACCATATCATCATTCGCGTCTTTGGTTGCTGGTCTTATTGAAAACCAGAGCGGCACTCTTTCTATATATAGGGTCATCGCATCCAGAATCTCAGTAACATCGTTTCGGGATAATCGAGCCCGCGCGAGATGCTCTGGTCGGGTCATAACAGCCTCATATTCCGCCATGAGCGGAACTGATACCAACGGATTTAGACGCCCCTGCAACACCAGCTTAAGGAGTTGCCGAGACGGCCCGTTCGCGCTGCGGATCGCCGATACCAAGATGCAGGTATCGAGGACAAATCTCATGGGCGCCGATTCCCTCTCCAAGAAAGCTAGGTCCAGGAGCCGCTCGGCTCCTGGCGGGGTACGGGGCAGCGCCTCGTCCTTTTCCCGCTCATCCCTCGATCACCACCGCATCGCGATCCGTCCGGTTGCGGTAGAGGTGCCAGAGGAAATGGGCGGCGGCCCCGCGATAGGGGGCGAAGGGCTCGCCCCCGAGGCGGCGGGCTTTGCCGGTGGGGCGTTCCTCCCAACTCCGCAGGTGCCGCAGGGCCTCCATCACGGCGATATCGTCGGCGGGCCACAGGTCGATGCGGCCGTGGGCGAAGAGCAGATAGACTTCCGCCGTCCACGCCCCGATGCCCTTGACGGCGACGAGATGGGCGAGGGCGTCGTCGTCCGGCATGTCTTCCAGCCCGTCGAGCCGTACCGCGCCGCTGTCGCAGCCTTCCGCCAGCGCGCGGGCGTAGCGCACTTTTGCGCCGGAGAAGCCGCAGCCGCGTAAAGCTTCTTCCGAGGCGGAGAGAATGGCTTGCGGCGTGACCTCCCCCACGAGCGCCTTCATTCGGTCGCGGATCGTGCGGGCGGCGGTAACGGAAAGCTGCTGGCCCAAGATCACGTCCAACAGGGTTTCGAACCCGCGCGGCCAGCGCCGCAAGTCGGTGCACCGATCCGGGCGAACTCGCGGGCGATGTCGGCGTCTTGCGTGGACAGGGCTTCAAGCGCCCGAACTAAATCGACATCAGACTCCAAGCGCGTTAGGGGCATGGTTTGTTTCCTGCTTGTTCCTGCGCTTTTTTAGCATATCCTCGCGCGCCTGTCCTCCCGCTTCTTGCTCCTGGCCCTCGGCATCGGTAGGGTAGCGCCAGTTTTGGAAACTGCTGCAGTGCGGGAGAAACACGAATGCCGAGCCGCTATTGGGTCGTCGGGGGCCATTACACCGATACCGCCTTTACCAGCGTCGTTGCCGGGACGGAAGAAGAGCATATTGGCCCCTTCGCCTCCTACGACGAGGCCAAAGCCGCATGGCAGGCGAAAGCTTGGGCGACGGTCGATAATTGCAACTTCCGCTTCCGCATTATCGAAGAGGCCGGCCCGAAGCGGGTGAAGCGCTATTGGGTAATCGGCGGCGATTATGTCGATACCGGCTTCCGGCAATTGGTCGAAGGCGCGCAGGAAGAGCGGATCGGTCCGTTCGATACCTATGAAACGGCTCATGCCGCGTGGCAGAAAGCCGCTTGGTCCACGGTCGATAGTTGCACCAAACGTTTTCGCGTCGTCGAAGAAACGGTGGTTTAGAGCTGTTTGTGATTTAGGAACCCCGGATTCTCAAGGGTCGGTTGACCCTTGAGTGGGGTGCGGGGCAAAGCCCTGCTAAGACTTTATCGCGGCGCGCGCCGGTCCGGCGGCGCGTCGTTTTCAAAGAGATCCATCAGTTCACGCGCGGCGTTTTTTCGAGCTTTGGATCAACTGCGCCTCGTCTTGGAACACGGCGAATTGGCTGACGATCATGGCTTCATCATGGTCGCGGAAGGTGCGAACGGTGCGTTCGGCCTCCAGCGGCGTCATACCGAGGGTCGTTAGCACCCGCTCGCCCATGATGAGCGACGAATGGAGGGCTTCGCGCAGGATGTTTTCCGGCGGTAAGCCCGCTTCCATCAGCAGATAGACGTGACGGCGATTGCGGGCACGGGCGTAGAGGGTGATATGGGGGAAATTCTCGCGCACTTCCGTCGCCAGCTTGATGGCGGAGGTGATGTCGTCGAAGGCGATGACGACGACGCGCGCTTGCTCCACCCCGGCGACGCGCAGCAGCTCCATGCGGGTCGGGTCGCCGTAATAGACCTGACTGCCGAAGCGGCGGATGAAGTCCACCTGCTTGGCGTTGGTTTCCAGCGCGGTAAAGGGGATGCGGCGCACGCTGAGTAGGCGGCCGACAATCTGGCCGAAGCGCCCGAAGCCGCAAATGATAACTTCCGGCGCATCGTCCGGCAGGGCATCGAACTCCCGCTGCGGATTGGCTTCGACAAGGCGCGGGGCGATCCAGCGTTCGTAGGCGGCGAAGATCAGCGGCGTCAGCATCATCGAGCAGGTGACGATGAGCGAGAGTTCCGCCGCCTCGCCCGCGCCCATCACCTTGTCGGCCATCGCCTGCTGGAACAGCACGAAGCCGAATTCGCCGCCTTGTGCAAGGGCGAGGCCGGTTTGCCGAGCGCTCGCGTCCTTCCGGCCCGTGGCGCGAAGCAGAGCGTAGATGACACCGGCTTTTAAGGCCATCAACCCCAGGATCAGCACTAGGAGCCGGAACGGCGATTGCGCCAGCAGATCCAGCCGCAAGCCCATGCCGATGGCGATGAAGAACAGGCCGAGCAGCAGGCCCTTGAACGGTTCGATATCGACCTGCAACTCGTGGCGATATTCGCTATCGGCCAGCAGTACTCCGGCGATAAACGCGCCGAGCGACATGGAGAGCCCAGCGGCCTGCACCAGCGCAGCGGTGCCGACCACGACCAGCAAGGCGGTGGCAATGAAGATTTCATGGGTTCGGGAGGCGGCGACCATGCGGAAGATCGGCCGGATCAGAAAGCGCCCGCCGAAAAACACCAGCACCAAGGCCATCGCGGCTTCGCCGACCGCGCGCCACGGATCGGCGGCGGCGGCGGCAGTGCCGTCCGGGGCCAGCAGCGGCAGGAGAGCCACGAGCGGAATGATGGCGAGATCCTGGAACAGCAGCAGGGCGAAGCCGTCGCGGCCGGTCTGCGTCGGCAAAAGGTCGCGTTCGGCCAGCATCGGCAGCACGAAAGCGGTGGAGGAAAGCGCGAGACCGAAGCCGCAAATCAGCGCAATCGGTGGCGTAAAGCCGAGCGCCCAATGGGCGATTGCCGCCAAGAGCGCCGCCGTTACGATCACCTGAAGCCCGCCGATGCCAAACACCGTGCGCCGCATGACCCAGAGGCGCGAGGGCTTCAGTTCTAAGCCGATCAGGAATAGCAGCATGACCACGCCGAATTCCGAGACGTGCAGCATGGCGTCCACATCGGTCACGAGCCCGAGGGCCGCCGGGCCGATGACGATGCCTGCGGCAAGATACCCTAGCACCGACCCAAGCCCGGCGCGTTTTGCCAGCGGTACGGCAATCACCGCCGCGCCGAGCAGAATGACGATGGTAAACAGTTCGCCCATTAAAGCTTCCAGCCGCTGTGAATCGCGGCGATTCCGCCGGAGAGGTTGCGCACCTCCACGCGCTCGAAGCCGACCCCGCGCATCCGCGCCGCCAGTTCCTCTTGCGGCGGAAAGCGGCGAATGCTCTCGACCAGATACTTATAGGACTCGCGATCCTTGGCGATCAGCGCGCCCAATTCGGGCAGCAGCTTGAAGGAGTAGAGATCGTAAACCTTATCGAGCCCCGGCACGTTAACGTGGCTGAACTCCAGGCAAAAGAACCGCCCGCCGGGCCGCAGGACGCGGAACGCGTCGGCCAAGGCTTGATCGATATGCGTCACATTCCGCAGCCCGAAGGCGATGGTGTAGGTATCGACACTGCTATCGGGGATGGGTAGATGCTGTGCATCGGCGACCAGATAGGACAGGCCCGATTGCAGGCCGCGATCCAACGCGCGGTCGCGGCCAACCGACACCATGCGCTCGTTAATATCGGCAATCGTCACCAGCGCGCCCGGCGCGCGCTGAAGAATGCGAAAGGCGATATCGCCGGTGCCGCCCGCGACATCGAGATATTTGCGCCCGGCGCGGGGCGCCACCCAATCGACCAGCGCGGCCTTCCAGAGCCGATGCACGCCGAGGCTCATGGCGTCGTTCATCACATCGTAGCTCGCGGCGACGCTATCGAAGACATCGCGGACCATGCCAGCCTTTTGGGCGGGATCGACCGGGCGGAAGCCGAACCAACCGGCTTCCCGGTCGGCGGCTAGGGGGCGGGGGGGCGCTGTTCGTCATGGGAGCCACTTTAAAGCGAAGTTCCGCCGGAGGGAACCTTTGCGCTTTCAAAACTATGCCCGGCCCATTGTGAATTTTTCGTGCCAAGCCCCGAAACCCCTGGGGCCGGGGTTGTCAGGGTAAGACGGATAGGATACCTACTTGGGGGCAGGCGTAACGCGCTGCTTGAGCCCCTGGCAAGGGTTCCCCTCTGGTCGTTTCGGGGGTATTTGCGAATGTCTCATGTGCATTGTCCCGCCTTGGTTCTGAATGCTGATTTTAGGCCGCTCAGTTACTTCCCTTTGTCGCTCTGGTCATGGCAAGAGTCGGTAAAGGCGGTGTTTCTGGATAGGGTTAATATTCTCTCGGAATATGATACGACGATCCGAAGTCCCAGTTTTGAAATGAAGTTGCCTTCGGTTATTGCTTTAAAAGATTACGTTCATACATCGCGCCGACCGGCCTTTA
>NZ_LAJY01000141.1 GCF_000963705.1 Elstera litoralis
GCCGCCGAGCCACTGGGCCAGCGCGCGTTCGGCCAGAAGCTTGCCGAGGCTTGCGGCATCGCCCCTAGCATTCCCCCTGACGAAACCGATGCCCGCCCCTGCCCGAAGAGCAGAAGCCCTGCCAGTACGAACATCAGCAGCGGTTTTACCAAGCCGCGCATCCCAGTTCCCCTATCCTTCGGCTCGCGGCATAGAAGGCGCTTCCCGCTCAAGGGTCAAGCGCCGGCAGAGCGTGTTCCTCCCCCTCATGGCCGGGGCGGACAACGGTTACGGTGCACGGAGCCTCCGCCGCCACTTCCGCCGAAACGCTGCCCAGCACCCGGCGCAGGGTGGAGCGCGCCCGTGCGCTCATGACGATATGATCGATGTGATTGGTCCGCGCGAACTCTAAAATTGCCCCCGCCGGGGAGACGGCTTCGAGCACATGGAACGTCGCCTGTTCCTCGCTCAACCCCAAGGGCTGCGCCCAGTGGCGCAAATCGAGGAGCCGTTGCAGATGCTTATTCTCCCCCGCCTCATCCAGGGTCATATCCAGCCCTATGCGATGGAGCTTTAGGACATTGAGGCACGCGAGTCGCGCGCGCGGCATGGATTGCATAACTTGACGCACGGTGGCCCGCATCGCATCGGCCACCGCATCCGACTGCGTGGCAGGATCGACCGCCGCCAGAATGATCGGCGCGTCCAAACTATGATCGCGTGTGACGGTTAGAATGCTATCGGCCCGCATCCGCCGCCGCCAAACCGTTACCATGCCGTCTTGCTCTAACCGATTGGCGCGCTCGGTGAGCGGCATTTGCTCCGGCGTGCGCAAATCCAGCGCCAGATGTGCCGCCGTGGCGTAGCGCGCGGCGGGATCGACGGCAAGGCAGCGGAGGATGATTTCCTGAAGCCACGGCGGGCAGTCGGGCCGCAGGGCGCGCGGCGGCACCGGATCGCGCCACAGGCGTTTTTTCAGGCCCTTCAAGGTTTGCGGATCACCGAAGGGCCGAACGTTGGTAAGGAAGAAATAGAGCAAGGCGCCCAGGGCGAACAGGTCCGAGCGGGGGTCCCGCCGCTGCCCCAGCACCTGTTCCGGCGCCATATAGGGGGCCGTGCCATAGGGCAGACGGAATTCCTCCGCCATTAAATCCGGCAAATGCCGGTGGGACGATAGGCCGAAATCAATCAAAGCAATCTCGCCGCTCGGGCGAACCATCAGATTCGACGGTTTCACGTCCAGATGAATAACGTTCTGGCGGTGCAGCGCGTGCAGCGCCTGGGCAATCCGCGCGCCGATATCCACGACCTCGGCCACCGGCAAAGGCAAATCGGGCAAGCGGCTGAGTAAGGATGGGCCGTCGATCCGCTCCATAATCAGATAGGGCAACCCCGCGAGCACGCCGCGTGCGATAAACTGCGGCACATGCGGCCCGCTGAGGCGCGGCAAGATCATCTGCTCCATCTCGAAGCTAACGATGGCTGCCGGATCTTCCCCTTCCGCGAGGATAGGAAGCTTCAGGATCATCGGCAGCGCCCCCGGCTCCCGCCGCAGCGCCCATAGCACGGCCATACCGCCGCGATGCACTTGGCTTTCGAGCGTATAGCCGTCGATGGTGCGACCGGGTTCGAGCTTTAGAACCATTTTACTGCCCTCGAAAAAGCCGATCCGCCAGCAGCGCAGGCAGACCGGCGGCGCGGATTTTATCAGCCGCCGCCGCAATATAGTAAGGAACACGCTGGGTCATGAGATCGGCCGTGCGCGTATCATAGAGCGCATAGGCCGCCGCCGGATTGCCGTCGCGCGGCTGGCCGACCGAGCCGATCAGCCCCAGCCAGCGCCGGGGCGGCAGCAATGGCACGGGCTGGCCCGCCGTGGGCGTGAAAACCACCATCTTACCGATGCTCGACAGGCCATAGAGCGCGGGCACATGGACGTGGCCCGAGAAGATCAACCGCGCGTCGCTTGCCTCCAGGCTAGTGCGGGCGGTCAGCGCGTCGGTCACATAGCGCCATTTCTCCGGGGCGGAGGCGTCGGCATGGACATAGAGCCGATCATCCTCCTCCACCGTCAGCGGCAGTTTCGCAAGAAAGGCCTTGGCGGTTTCGGAAAGCTGGGTTTGTGTCCAAACAATCGCCGCCGCCGCCATATCGTTCATCCGTTCGGGCGCGCCCAGCGCCGCCGCATCGTGATTGCCGCGCACGGCGATCGCGCCTTGCCCCACCAAATCGATCAAGGTTTCCACCACCCAAACCGGATCGGCCCCATAGCCCACGTAATCGCCCAAAAACACGAACCGCTCCGCGCCCCCGCGCCCGCGCATGGTTAGGCAGGCGCTGAAAGCCTCGCGGTTACTGTGAAGATCGGTCATCAGCGCGATGAGCATGGCATTTTCCTTCCCGGCAGCGGCGGGGCGCTATAGGGCGACGATCCGCACCTCTACCCCCCGCCGCGCGCAGATTTTCGAGCGCCGCCGGGGGCGCGCCCGCGTCGGTAATGACCAGTTTAACACGGGTGAGCGGGCAGACGCTGATCGAGCCGCGCGTTTCGAACTTTGACCCATCGACCAGTAGAATCAAATCCTGCGCGCGCTTCAGTAATTTGGCTTCGGCGCGCGCCATCAGCGGATCATCTTCGATCACCCCCATCGACGTGAGCGAAAAGCAACTCATGAAAAGTTTGGAGGCGGCGTAATGCTGAATAGCATCCTCTTCGAAGGGTGACAGCACGATTCCCTGTTCGGGGCAAATCTCACCGCCCGGCAGAACAATACGGCTTTCGGTGCGCGCCGCCAGCAGCGCACTGGCGATGGGGAAGGAGTTGGTGAGGATATGCAGCCGCCGCTGCGCCAAGGGCGCCACCATCTGATACGTCGTGGAGCCAGCATGGATGATAATCGACTCGTCATCCTCGCAGAGATCGACCGCCGCCCGGGCAATTGCGCGTTTCCGCTCGTAATTCAGCGCGCCCGCCCCTTCGACCCCCGGCATCGCGGCTGAGCGGGGCGAAGCCGACTCAAGCGCCTGCACGCCGCCATGAACGCGCCGGATCAACCCCGCCTCGGCTAACTCGGTTAGATCGCGCCGGATCGTGGCACTGGATACGCCTGTTCGCGCAATCAATTCACGGACAGGAACCACCAGCCGTTCCCGAGTAAGTTTCAAGATAAGCTGGGCGCGTTCCTGTTCGTGCATGGCGACTCCTTTTGCTCAATATTGGCCGCCGCCGCCGCCCGCACACAATGATCTGAATCAATTGAGCGGTAAACGTCTCAGAACATAATCTCATATGAGCGAATTTTACTTACATTGGACGAGCCATACTTTCTCACCCAATTTAAAAAGAGAGGAGTTTCGGCTGCCGAAACCAATAGGGCGGGGATTTCTCCCCGCCCTGTCTGCCCCTTACTCAGCGGCGCTAATCTGCGCTTCGCGGGTTGGGAAGGCCAAGCGGCCCACCATTTCGCGCGGCACCACTTGCCAGAAGTGGCCGATTTGACGCTCCCAATCGGCTAGCAGGCTCATAGCCCATTTGGAGCCGGTCGCCTTGACGTGCTGTTCGACGAGATCGCGCAACACGCCCTCCCAATGGGCAGTTTCGATACGGTGCTGAAGCACGGTTTCCGGGTTTACGCGGTGTTGGAAGCTATCGTCTTCGTCATAGACGAAGGCCATGCCGCCGGTCATCCCCGCCGCGAAATTATCGCCGACCGGGCCAAGGATAATCGCAACGCCGCCGGTCATATATTCGCACCCATTGGAGCCGCAGCCTTCGACCACCACTTGCGCGCCGGAGTTGCGCACGGCGAAGCGTTCCCCGGCCTGGCCTGCGGCGAAGAGTTGCCCCGCCGTTGCGCCATAGAGCACGGTATTGCCGATGATCGTATTGCGGTTCGTCACCAGCGGGCTTGCAGTCATCGGCCGAACGATAATGCGCCCGCCCGACAGGCCCTTGCCCACATAATCGTTAGCATCGCCGAACACTTCCAGCGTCAGCCCCTGCACCGCGAAGGCACCGAGTGACTGGCCCGCCGAGCCGCGCAGGCGCACGGTGACGTGATCGTGCGCAAGGCCGGTCATGCCGAACTGCTTGGTCAGATGGTAAGACAGGCGCGTACCGATGGCCCGGTAAGTGTTGCGGATATTGTAGGTGAGTTGCATCTTCTCGCCCGCCTCGAACACCGGATGGGCGTCCTTGACGATCTGGGCGTCGAGCGTATCCGGCACTTCATTGCGGCCTTCGAGCGTGCAATAGCGCGGATAATCGCCCGGATCGGCCTGGGCTAGGAGCGGGTTGAGATCGAGATCATCCAGCGTATGCGCGCCCCGGCTGACCTGATTGAGCAGATCGGTGCGCCCGATTACCTCGTTCAGCGAGCGAACCCCAAGCTCCGCCAAAATCTCGCGGACTTCTTCGGCGATGAAGCTGAAGAGGTTCACCACTTTTTTCCGGCGAGCCATCGTATTTGGCACGCAAGGCTTCGTCTTGGGTGCAGACGCCGACCGGGCAGGTGTTGCTGTGGCACTGGCGGACCATGATGCAGCCCATCGCCACCAAGGAGGCGGTGCCGACGCCGAACTCTTCCGCGCCGAGCATCGCCGCGATCACCACGTCGCGCCCGGTCTTGATGCCGCCGTCGGTGCGCAGCCGGATGCGGTGACGCAGCCGATTGAGGGTAAGCACCTGATGGACTTCCGACAGGCCCATTTCCCACGGTGCCCCCGCGAATTTGATCGAGGTTTGCGGGCTCGCGCCCGTACCGCCGACTTGGCCGGAGATCAGGATGATATCCGCCTTCGCCTTGGCCACCCCCGCCGCAATCGTGCCGATGCCCGACCGCGCCACCAGCTTCACGCAAACCTTACAGTTCGGGTTGATCTGCTTCAGGTCATAGATAAGCTGCGCCAGATCCTCAATCGAGTAGATATCATGGTGCGGCGGCGGCGAGATCAGCATCACGCCGGGGGTGGAGTGCCGCAGGCGGGCAATCATTTCCGTCACCTTGAAGCCGGGCAACTGCCCGCCTTCGCCGGGCTTTGCGCCCTGGGCTACTTTGATTTCCAGCTCGCGGCAGTTGACGAGGTAATCCGCCGTCACGCCGAAGCGGCCCGAAGCGACCTGTTTGATCGCCGAATTAGCATTATCGCCATTGGGCAGCGGCTTGAAATATTTCGAATCTTCCCCGCCCTCGCCGCTATCGGATTTCGCGCCGATACGGTTCATGCGATGCCGAGCGTGCGATGGGCTTCCGGCCCAAGTGCCCCTAAGGACATGCCGGGCGTGACGAACCGTTGCCGAATCTGGGTGATCGATTCGACTTCTTCCAACGGGACGGCGGTGCGCCCGCCCTTGAAATCCATCAGATCGCGCAAAGCGACGGGCGGCAGCTTTCGGTTGGCTTCGGAGTATTTCTTGTAGGTCGCGTAACTATCGGTCGCGACCGCCGTTTGCAGCATATGGATGAGATCGGCGGTCCAGGCGTGGGTTTCGCCCTTTCGGCGGTAGCGGTAGAAGCCGCCGATGGGCAGCACGCTACTGTCGGCGGTAAAGGCCTTGCCGTGCTGGCCCGCGACTTCCTTCTGAATGCCGCTCATGCCAAGGCCGGAAATGCGGCTGGTCATGCCGGGGAAGAATTCCGCCACCAGCGTTCGCGATAGGCCAATCGCTTCGAAATTATAGCCACCGCGATAGGAGGAGAGCACCGAAATGCCCATTTTGGAGAGGATCTTCAGCAGACCATCGTCGATGGCCTTCTTGAAGCGCTTGATGCCGTCTTCGAGCGGCATCGTACCGAACAGCCCGCGCGCGTGGCGGTCGGCAATCGCTTCTTCCGCAAGATAGGCGTTGATCGTGGTCGCGCCGACGCCGATCAGCACGGCGCAATAATGCACGTCCAAACATTCCGCCGAGCGCACGTTCAGCGACGTGAAGGTGCGCAAATTCTGGCGCACGAGGTGGCTATGAACGCCGCCCGCCGCCAAAATCATCGGCAGCGGCGAGCGCCCGGCCCCCATCGCGGCGTCCGTCAGCACCAAATGGGTGCAACCAGCGCGCACCGCGTCTTCCGCCTCGCGCTGAACGCGCTTCAAGGCGTCGCGCAGAGCGAATTCGCCGCCCTTGGGATCGAAGGTGCAGTCGATTTCAGCGGCGGTATCGGCCATATAGGCGCGCATAGCGGTGAATTCGGCGGTGGAGAGAATCGGGCTGTCCAGTTGCAGCAACTGGCACTGGCTTTCGTCTTCCTCCAGAATATTGCCGAGGTTGCCGAGGCGGGTGCGAATGGTCATCACCCGGCGTTCGCGGAGCGAATCAATCGGCGGGTTCGTGACCTGGCTGAAGTTCTGACGGAAGTAATGCGACAGGGGCCGATACTGGTCCGACAGAACCGCGAGCGGCGTATCGTCGCCCATCGAGCCGATGGCTTCCTTCGCGTCCTCCACCATCGGGTGCAGGATGAGTTCCAGATCTTCCGTGGTCCAACCCACGGCGATTTGATGGCGGCGCAGCGCTTCGCGGCTCATGCGCTCAACCGGGAGCGCGTGGCCCTTAATGATGCCATCGATGCGGGTAATCTGCTGCACCCAACGCCCGAACGGCTTGCGCGAAGCCAGCTCGTCCTTGATTTCCGCGTCGTGGAACACCCGACCCCGTTGCAAATCGACGCCGATCATCATGCCCGGCCCGAGGCGGCCTTTTTTCGACGACCGTCTGCTCATCAATCTTCACCATCCCGCTTCCGAGCCCGCGATCAGCAGCCCGTCGCCGGTGATGACGTAGCGCATCGGGC
>NZ_LAJY01000142.1 GCF_000963705.1 Elstera litoralis
GCACCGTTTCGCCGATGGTGAGGGCGAGGGTGCCGTCGAAGGATTTCAGCCCGGCAAAGCCGCCGTCGCCCGCCAGCAAGTCGCCCCAAGGCGTTTGCGGCGTCAGCGCGTCGAGCGGCAGCCGGTCAGCGGCGAGGGTCGCGGTAACATTGGGGTGATCCCAGCCTTCGAGGCGTAAGGCCCCGGTCAGGCGGCTATTATCGAAGCTCAAGTCGAGATGGTCGGCGACAAGGCTATCGCGGTCGCCAGAAAGGGCGAGTGTGCCGCTTATCCGCCGAACCCGATCGCCGCGCGGAAACCAGCGCGGATCGAGCCCGGCCCAGACGAGGGCCGGGCGGGGATCGTCGCCGCCGAACTCGCCGCGCCCGGCAAAGCGCCAGTTTTCGTCGGGTAGAACCGCGCCGCTCAGCGCAATATCGGTGCCGCCGGGTAGCACCACGGCGGCTTCGGGCAGGGTGACGATCCCATCGGCCCAGGCGGCGCTCACGCGGGCTTGGCGCAGCACCCCGCCGCGCCACTCCACCGCGTCGGCGGCGAGGGTCAAGCGGCCTTCGGGAATGGAGGAATCGGCGCGCGGCACCAGCGGTGCTTGCCACGGGGCGCGCAGCGCATCCAGATCGAGCCGCGCGGTGCGCAGGCTGGCCTGCCACGTGAGATGATCGGTCCAGGCCAGCGCAAGGTTCCCCGCCAGCCGCTGATCGCCGAGCGCGAGGCTGAGATCGTGCAGCGACAGCCCGTCGGGCGTGAGATCGACCGAGGCATCGAGGGCAAAGCGCCCGTCCGCCGGTTTGGGCACGCCGAAGCCGAGCAGATGGGCAAGCTCGGTCGCGCGGTTGCCCTCGCCCTTCAGCTTGCCAAGAAAGCGCGCGCCGCCGTCTTCCGCCAGCATGCCGGTGAGGCGTAAGCTGGGGCCGCCGCCGCGCGGACCGACTTGCAGGGTAAGGGCACGGCCTAGCGACGCTTCGAGCCGCCACGGCAGCGTGCGGTGCCGGAAGGTGGCGGTGAGGCGCGGGGCATCGCCGAGTTTGCCGAAGGTCAGATCGGCCTCGATCCCGGTCAGCCGGTCGCCCGCATCCATCAGGGGGGAGCCGATTTCGCCGTCGAGAATACTCACCCGCTCCAGCGTCGCGCGCCCGAAGCCCAGGAAATCGGTGCCCGTCGGCAGATCGAGAAATTCCGCTACCGGATGGTCGATGCGCAAGGAGGCGACGCGGATGGTGCCGACGAGCAGCGCGCCTAAATCGAGATCGGCCTGAATGGCATCGGCGCGCAGGAAAATCGGCGAACGCTCGCCCGCCGCTTCCCCCAGGCGAACTTCTTCGGCGCGGAAAGAGGGGGTGGGGAGCAAGGTGAGACGCACGTCGCCGTCGATGGCCACGCGCCGCCCGGTAACATCGCCGATCAGATCGGTCAGTTCATCGCGATATTGGGTCCAGTCGATCCAGCGGGGTGCCAGCAACGCCGCGCCGACAAGCAGCAGGCAAAGCCCCAGCAGAATGATCCAGCCAAATCCACGCTTGCCCGCCCTTTGGCCCATGATGCTCCTAAAGCGCAACGCCCGATGGGGATGTTATAGCAGAAGGAACCCTGAGGAGCGCTAGGGGAAGCATCGCTCTTCCCCTAACCTTACGCCGATTTACGCTTTCAGCAGCCGATTGACCGCCGAGGTGACGGCTTTCAAGGCGGCGGTGACGATATTGCGGTCGGCCCCGACGCCCCAGATGGTGCCTTCCGCCGTTTTCAATTCGATATAGGCAACGGCCTGGGTGTTCTGCCCGCGTCCCGTCGCCTGTTCGCTGTAGGAGAGCAGATCAATCTCGATGCCGTGCAGGCTTTGCAAAGCGCTGCAATAGGCGTCGATCGGCCCGTTGCCGCTGCCTTTGATGGTCGTTTCCACGCCTTTATGGCGAATGGTTGCCGTCAGGTGGCGGACTTCCGAAGCGTGGGCGTCCGGCACCGTTGTGTGCGAGAGGAATTCGACCGGGTCGATGGCTTTCAGATACTCGCTATCGAACACGTCCCAAATATTCCCCGCCGACAGCTCCTTGCCGGTCGCGTCGGTCACGCGCTGGACCACTTGCGAGAATTCGATTTGCAGGCGGCGCGGCAGCGTGACGCCATAATCGGCTTCGAGCAGATAGGCGATGCCGCCTTTGCCCGACTGGCTATTGACGCGGATGATGCCTTCGTAGCTGCGGCCCACGTCCGACGGGTCGATGGGCAGATAGGGCACTTCCCATTCGCCGGAATTGGAGCGTTTCAGCGCCTCCAAACCCTTCTTGATCGCGTCCTGATGGCTACCGGAGAAAGCCGTGAACACCAGATCGCCCGCATAGGGGTGGCGCGGATGCACGGGCAGTTGATTGCAATATTCGGCAACCCGGACCAACTCGTTAATGTCCGACAGGTCGAGGGCGGGATTGACGCCCTGGGTGAACATATTCAGCGCCAAGGTGACGACATCGACATTGCCGGTGCGCTCGCCATTGCCGAACAAAGTGCCTTCCACCCGGTCCGCGCCCGCCATGATGCCGAGTTCGGCAGCGGCAACGCCGGTGCCCCGGTCGTTATGGGGATGCAGGGAAATGATCGTCTCTTTGCGCCAGCGCGTGTGGCGGCAGAAATATTCAATCTGGTCGGCGTAAATATTCGGCGAGGCCATTTCCACCGTGGCGGGCAGATTGATGATCGCCCGATGGGTCGCGGTCGGCTGCCACACGTCCAGCACCGCATCGCAGACTTCGACGGCATAATCGATTTCGGTGCCAGTGAAGCTTTCCGGCGAATATTGGAACACCACCTCAGTTTCGGGCACGCTCGAAACCAGATCTTTCACAATCTGGGTGCCTTCGGTGGCAATCGCTTTGATCCCATCCTTCTCCAACCCGAACACGACGCGCCGTTGCAGCGTGGAAGTGGAATTGTAGAGATGGACGATAGCGCGGCGCGAGCCTTAATCGCCTCGAACGTCCGCTCGATCAGCGGGCGGCGGGCTTGGGTCAAGACCTGGATCGTCACGTCATCGGGGATCAGGTTTTCGTCGATCAACTGGCGGCAGAAATCAAAATCGGTCTGGCTGGCCGCCGGGAAACCGATTTCGATTTCCTTAAAGCCCATCGCCACCAGAGCCTTGAACATGCGCAGTTTGCGCTCCGGCCCCATCGGCTCGATCAGCGCCTGATTGCCGTCGCGCAAATCGACCGAGCACCACATCGGCGGCTTGGTAATTTGCGCGTCGGGCCAGGTGCGATTGGGCAGGTTAATGGGTTGGAACGGGCGATATTTGGTCGCAGCGTCGATCTTCATCGGATTTTCCTAAGGTCTCTGAAATCGGCCTAAACGGCATGGGGAGGGTGCGCGCGGCCCGCCTACAGCTACCGGATGGCCGCCTTAGGGCCGGTAGCCGCCGATAAGTCGAAGCGCGAGAAGAAGGCCAGCAGTATCCTGCGCCCCGGAACGGGTCGGCAGCAGGAACAGGGAGGGGGCCGTCTGAAAGCTCATGGGGGCGACGATAGGCGGGCAGGGGCGCACGGGTCAACCGTCTTTCGATGGGGAGGCGGTCATACGTAAAGCGCGCGCGTTTCTAGCGCTGGAGACGAAACCGCCGCGTCAGCAGCGCCGGCCCCATCACCCCGAAGCCGACCACCAAGCCGCTGATAATCAGCCCGTGGCTGATGAGCACGATCACGCTGGTATCGTAGCTATGATAAAGGCTCATAGCGAAGGCGGCGAGCGAGGCCGAGGCGAGACCGGCCAGCACGGCCAGCGGCACCCGCTGTAAGGGCGCGGCGCAGCGTAGCATCACCAGCATCGGCACGCCCGAAACCAGCCCGGTCCAGCCGATTTGTTGCAGGCAATGGGTGGAAATGCTCCAGGCGAAGCGCCCGCTGTCCAGATCATCCAGGCAGCCTTTTCCCAGGAACAGCAACCAAAGCAATAGCGTGGGGAGGGGCGTTAGGAGCGTCCAACTAGGGGCACCGGGAATGGCTGCACGAAAGGCCGCGAAGGCCGCGATGATCCCGGTCAGCAAAATCGCGGCGGTTTCGGCGATAAAGCGGGTTTTTTCCATCTGCATCGAAAGATCGGGGCGCAGGCCGCTAACCCAGATAATGATCCCTAAGAACAGCGTAACCGCCCCCAGCCAAATCAGCGCGCGCACGGCGGGCGGGCGCAAGCGTTTGACCGGCGCAAGCTCGGTGCTGAGCAAATCGATCAGATGGGTGCTGTCCATGTTATTCGCCCCCCATCAGCCCTTTCAGGCGTTTGAGCGCCCGATGGACTGAGACTTTCAATGCGCCGATGTTCGTACCCATTTCCAGAGCCGCTTCCGCTAACGACTTATCCTGAAGCTTCAGCAGCACGATGGCTTGGCGTTGCGCTTCGGGAAGTTGATCCAGCGCATGCCGCAAGGCTTGCACTTCATCCACGGCTTCCTGATCGCTATTCGTTACCAGTCGGTTCGAGGTTACATCGAAATCATCGACGGTGGTTTCTTTGGCCGAGCGGCGCTTAATCCGGCGCAGCTCGTCCAGCAGGCGATGGCGGACTATGGCGGCGAGCCAGGGTTTGAACGGGCGCGCTGGATCATAGGTGTGGCGCACCAGATGCAGCGACAGCAGCGCTTCCTGCGCCGCATCCTCGTCGGCCCGGCCCACTTGGCGGATAATCAGAGCGCGCACGAAGGGCAGAATCTCGGTCAGCAAGCGCCGATAGGCTGCTGCATCGCCCGCTTGGGCTGCGGCCATCAATATGCCCCACGGGTCGGGCGGCGGGCTCATCGCCTAGCGGGCAATCAACAGTCCCAGCATCAGCGCGCCCAAAGCGATGCGATACCAGGCGAAGGGGGTAAAACCGTGCCGGGCGATGAAGCCGACGGCGACGCGCACGACCAGAAGCGCAGTCAGGAAAGCGACCGCAAAGCCGACACCGATCACCGCCCCGCCCTCGAAGGAAAGCTGCGACCAGTTTTTATAGAGATCATAGACCGTGGCGGCGGCCATCGTCGGCACCGCCAGGAAAAAGCTGAACTCGGCGGCGGTCTTGCGGTCGAGCCCCATTAGCCGCGCCCCCAGAATGGTCGCCCCGGAACGCGAGACGCCGGGGATCATGGCGAGGCACTGGATAAAACCAATGGTCAGCGCGGTTTTCGGCGGCATCTCGGCGATATCATGGTAGCGCTCTTCGGTGCCGCGCCCCTCGATCACCAAAATGGCGATGCCGCCCAGGATGAGGGCGATGGAGACGACCCAGGGTGAAAACAGCACGCTCTTAATGAAGCCATGCGCCCCGGCCCCAATCACCATCGCGGGCAGGAAGGCCAGCAGGATCACCAGAATGAAGCGTTGCGCGGCTTTATCGTTCGGCGCGGCCAGCAGCACGCCGAACAGTTTGCGCCAATAGAGCACGACAATGGCGAGAATCGCGCCGAGTTGAATGACGATCTCGAATACTTTGCCCGGCGGGCCTTGGAAGCCGATCAAATCGCCGAGCAGAATCAGATGCCCGGTGGAGGAAACCGGCAGAAACTCCGTCAGCCCTTCCACCAGCCCCAGAAAAGCCGCCTGCCAAAACAGCGTATCCACCGTTGTTACCCCTCATTTTACTAGATCAAAACTGGCATGTGCTCGGGCAA
>NZ_LAJY01000143.1 GCF_000963705.1 Elstera litoralis
GCCCCCGGCTGGTCAATGCAAATGAACACCAGTTTCGGCACGAATTTCTTGGAAGAGATTTTCGTGAACCCCAGCGACGGCAATAATTTTTGGCCACCGATGGCGAGTTGGAAGGGCATCAAAATGTCCCACAACATTACATCGAGTAAAATATTCTATAAACTTAAGCAGCGTTTCTGGGCAGTCAGCGATATACCCCAGGTGATCGTGACCGATACCTTCTTGCGCGACGTTTATGGCTATGCCCTCGATACCGACGCCGACGGCAATCCGTCCGACGATCCCGGCGTGTTGCTCTGCTCCTATACCTGGGAAGATGATGCCAATAAGCTCGCCGCCGAAAACGAGCATCCGAACGATACCACGCTTGCGGCCCGCGCCCTCGCCCGGCTTGACGCGGTGTTGCAGCGCAGTGGCCTGCCGAAAATGTCGAATTTCATCGACCCCGCCGCGCAGCCCGTGGTTTGGCAATGGGAGCGGCAGCCGCTTTACCGGAGTTGCGCCAAACTCTACCGCGCCGGAAGCTTCGACTGGAACTATGCCCAACTTACCTGGAACCAGAACCATTCGCGCAGCAAAAAGCTCTATTTCGCCGGTGAGTTTGCCTCGCTGGAGGGGGGATGGATCGAACCCGCCATGATCCGCGCCATCGATACGGTCATTCATCTCGTTAAAAACACGGTGCCGCCCGACGCTTGGCCTGACGTGTTCAATGATTATGAAATGATTCGCCACTATCCTGAAATTCCGAACTGGCGCCCCCTGCCACCGTTTGCGCGCGGGAACGGGGCCGAGGGGGATGCCCCCTAACAATCCCCCTTGCCGCCACCGCCCTTCCCGCCCAAACTCCCGCTCGCAAAGCCGTTGGAACAGGCGGCAGCACGGGTTTGTTGGGGAAGGGAAGAAGAATGGGCGCGCGCGTCGGGCTTTTCGTGACCTGTTTGGTCGATCTTTATCGGCCGAGCGTCGGCTTTGCCGCGCTGAAACTCTTAGAGCAGGCGGGCTGCACCGTGGTCGTTCCGGCGGAACAAACCTGCTGCGGCCAGCCGGCCTATAATAGCGGCGAGCGCGCGACGACGAAGCAAATCGCCCGGCAGGTGATCGCGGCCTTCGACGGGCTCGATTATGTTGTCGCCCCCTCCGGCTCCTGCGCCGGGATGATCCGGCACCATTACCCGGAACTCTTTGCCGACGATCCCGCCACCAAACTCGCCGCCGAGCGCGTCGCCCATCGCACCTACGAGTTGGTCTCGTTCCTCACCGACGTGCTGGGCGTAACCTCGGTCGCAGCATCCTGCGCCAAGAAGATCACCTATCACGATAGCTGCTCCGGCCTGCGCGAACTCGATATCAAGGCGCAGCCGCGCGCGCTGCTGGGCAGCGTCGCCGGGCTGTCGATCACCGAGATGGAGGATGCGGAAACCTGCTGCGGCTTCGGCGGTACCTTCTGTATCAAATACCCCGAGATTTCCGACCGGATGGTGACGAATAAAACCGACGCCATCGAGAAAACCGGGGCCGATCTGCTGCTGGCGGGCGATCTCGGTTGCCTGCTGAATATGGCCGGAAAACTGAAGCGTCGGGGCTCGCGCATCGAAGCCCGCCATGTCGCCGAAGTGCTGGCGGGCGATCTCTCCGCCCCCGCCATCGGCGAAGCCGATCCGCGTTAGGAGCGCCCAAAAATGCACGCCACCAGTCACGCGTTCGTCGCCAACTCGAAGAAATCGCTGAACGACGCCACCTTACGCAAAGCCTTGGGCAATATGCGTGGCGGCTTCATCAATAAACGCGCCGCCACTATCGCCAAAGTGCCCGAATGGGAGCAGTTGCGCGATACGGGCCGCGCCATCAAAGATCATACGCTCGCGCATCTGGACTTCTATCTGGAAGCCTATGAAGCCAAAGTGAAAGCCTCGGGCGGGGTAGTGCATTGGGCGCGCACGGCTGAAGAGGCCCGGCAGATCATTCTCGATATTTGCCGCTCGGTGGACGCCAAAACCGTGACCAAGGGCAAATCGATGATCGGCGAGGAAATCGCCATCAATGATTTTCTGGAGCAAAAGGGCATCACCCCGATCGAAACCGATCTGGGGGAATATATCATCCAGCTTCGGCACGAGCCGCCCAGCCACATCATCGCCCCCGCCATCCATCTAACTGCGGGGCAGGTCGCTGAAACCTTTCGCAAGTCCCACACCCACCTCGACCCGGATCGTCCCTTGGAAGAGCATCGGGCCTTGCTGGAGGAAGCGCGGGCCGAGTTGCGGGCGAAATATTTCGCCGCCGATGTCGGCATTACCGGTGCAAACTTCCTGATTGCCGAAACCGGCACCAGCGTCATCGTGACCAATGAGGGCAATGGCGACCTCACCCAGCTTTTGCCGAAGGTGCATATCGCCATCGCCAGCCTGGAGAAGATCGTTCCCACCCTGGAAGACGCTACCACGCTGCTGCGGCTGTTGGCGCGCTCGGCGACGGGGCAGGAGTTTTCGTCCTACACGACCTTCTCGACCGGCCCGCGCCGCCCGGAAGACCCGGATGGGCCGGAGCAATATCACGTGGTGCTGCTCGACAGTGGCCGCTCGGGCATGCTCGGGTCCGAGTTTCAGGACATGCTGCGCTGTATCCGCTGCTCGGCCTGCATGAACCATTGCCCGGTCTATAATGCCGTCGGCGGCCACGCCTACGGCTGGGTCTATCCCGGCCCGATGGGCTCGGTGCTGACGCCGACGCTGATCGGCGTCGATGAAGCCGGGCATCTGCCCAATGCCTCCACCTTCTGTGGCAAGTGCGAGCAGGTGTGCCCGATGAAGATTCCGCTGCCGAAAATGATGCGCCATTGGCGCGAGCGGCAGACGGAAGCGAAACTCTCGCCCAAAGCGATGCGCTGGGGCATCGGCGCTTGGGCCTTCCTCGCCACCCGCCCGCGCCTCTACCGGCTGTTCACCCGCGCGGTCGCCTTTGGGCTGAACCTCGCCGCGCGCAAGAAAGGCCGCTTCACCAGCCTGCCGCTCGCGGGCGGCTGGACGCGGGTGCGCGATATGCCCGCCCCGCAAGGCCAAACCTTCCAAGCCCTGTACGCCAAGCAGCGGAGCCGCTGATGTCTACCGCCCGCGCCGATATTCTCGATTCTATCCGCCGGTCCTTGGGGCGCGGCGGGCTCGATCCCGCAACGGAAGCGGGCCTGCGCCAGCGCCTGTCGGCTCACCGCCGCCAGATCGGCCTTGCCCGTACCGACAAGGATCACGCCGAACTCGTCGATCTGTTCGAAGAGATGGCGAAAGCCCTGTCGGCGACGGTCACGCATATTCCCAATAGCGCTGCCCTGCCCGAAGCCGTCGCCACCTATCTCGCCGAGCAGAATTTGCCCGCGCAAGCGGTGGTCGCTCCCGCGTTGCAGGGCGTACCCTGGGCCGAGCGCCCGACGCTGGAGCTGCGCTTCGGTAAAGCGGTGAATGAGGATCTCGTTTCGATCACCCCCGTCATCGGGGCCGTGGCAGAAACCGGCACGCTGGTCCTCACCTCCGGCCCGGACTCGCCGACGAGCCTCAATTTTCTACCCGACACCCATATCGTCGTCGTCAACCGCAGCCAGATCACTGGGCGCTACGAGGATGTGTGGGATAAAATCCGCGAGAACGGCGCGCTGCCGCGCACGGTCAATATGATCTCCGGCCCGTCGCGCACGGGCGATATTGAACAGACCATCCAATTAGGCGCGCACGGCCCGCGTCGGCTGCATATCCTCATTCTTGACGAAGCCTAGGCGGACACTCAGGTTAACGCCTGTCAGGGGCCTTGCCCCCGATGTGCCCACCCAAGGGGCTTGCCCCTTGGGAATCCCATTCCTATTGACGATAGTCTGCCCAAACGATTCCCATGACGGCTTCCTCCCCCGCCCCCGGTTCCCTAAGGGCCGCCGCCCTTAGCGGGGGTGCGGGGGCGGCGCCCCTGC
>NZ_LAJY01000144.1 GCF_000963705.1 Elstera litoralis
ATGCTGCCAGTCTATGCAATTTGCGGCGACCTTGAATAGGCGGGTTGAAAAGCTTGTGGATGCATTCAGATTATGCATATCGCCTATGATATAGGCGAATTTCAGCCCTGTTTTGAAACAATATATCTATAAAATGTAATTATTAGAAATATAGCTGTTAAAATCGTTAAAGAAAAGTAATTTTCCCTCAAAATGAGTAAGGCAACCATTGTCCCACTACAATTTAGACGCGGTACCCCCGTTGCCGGGGCCGATGAAACCGGCTCAGGATGGGTTAAAGCCGCCCGGCGCAGATCGGGATCGGTAAAACCGGAGGAGGACCAGAATGAAACAGGCGCTTATTGTTGCGGCGGGGCTTAGCTCGATTCTGCTGGCGGGTTCGGCTTTGGCCGATGTGAAGATCTATGGTGTTGCGCCGCTCACTGGGGCGGTTGCAGCCTTCGGCGATCAAGTACGCAAGGGCGTGGAAGCGGCGGTGGCCGATATTAACGCCAAGGGCGGCGTGAAGGGCGAAAAGCTGGTTGTCGAATTCTCCGACGATGCCTGCGATCCTAAACAGGGTGTTTCGGTCGCCAATCAGCTTGCGGGCAAAAAGGCCGAATTCGTCATTGGGCACGTCTGCTCGGGCGCAACCATCGCCGCTGCCGATGTCTATGACGAAGAGGGTATCGTCATGGTCACGCCGACCGCGACCAATCCGGCGCTGACGGAAAAGGGCAAGAAGGGCATTTTCCGGGCCTGCGGGCGCGACGATCAGCAGGGCGTAATCGCGGGCAATTTCATCGCCGACCGCTTCAAGGGCCAGCGCGTCGCCGTGCTGCACGATAAGCAAGCCTATGGTAAGGGCCTCGCCGACGAGGCGGCCAAGGCGATGACGGCGAAAGGCCTAAAGCCCGCCTATGAAGGCTCGGTCACGGCGGGCGATAAGGACTATAGCGCGCTGGTAAGTCGCCTGAAGAACGAGAATATCCAGGTGGTCTACTACGGGGGCTATCATCCCGAACTGGGGCTGATTTTGCGCCAAGCCGACGAAGCGGGGCTGAAGGCGAAGTTCGTGGCTGGGGAGGGCGTGTCCTCGCCGGAAATCTATTCGATTGCCGGGAAAGCCGCCGATGGGCTGATGTTCACTTTCCCGCCCGATGGCCGCAAACTGGAGACTGCGAAAGAGGCGGTGGCGAAGCTGCGCGCGTCGGGCGTCGAGCCGGAAGGCTTCGTGCTGCAAGGCTATGCCGCGACGCAAACCCTGGCCCAAGCGATGAATGCCGCCAAATCGCTGAAAAAAGCCGATGTTCAGACGGCGATGCGCGCCCAGGAGTTCCAAACCGTGCTCGGCCCCCTGGCCTTCGACGCCAAGGGCGACCTGAAGAATCCGGACTTCCGCGTTTATGTGTGGAAAGACGGTAAATACGATTATCTGCCGAATTAAGCCCCGACGGGTTTTTGAGGAAGACGGGCGCGCGGGCTTCGGCCTGCGCGTTTTTTTTGCGGCGCGAGCCCTTGAAAGCGTGATTTCTTGCACCGCACGCCGGGCATGGTATAACGCGGGGTCTGACGCAATTTGTTGAGGTAGACCGTTTGTCCGCCCCCCTGATCTTGGTTCTCAATGGGCCGAATCTTAACCTGCTCGGCACGCGCGAACCCGAAATCTACGGCACCGATACGCTGGAAGATGTTCGCCTTGTTGCCGCTCGGGCCGCCGAACAGCTTGGCTGCACGCTGGATTTCCGCCAGTCGAACCACGAGGGCGTGTTGATCGATTGGATTCATGAAGCGCGCGGAACCGCCGCCGGAATCATCATCAATGCCGGGGCCTATACCCATACGTCGATTGCGCTGCTCGATGCGCTGAAGGCGGTGGATCTCCCCGTCATCGAAGTGCATCTATCGAATATCTTCCACCGCGAGCCGTTTCGGCACACGTCCTATCCGGGCCGTGCCGCTGTTGGCGTGATTGCGGGCTTCGGCGGCCAATCTTATGTGCTGGCCGTGGCGGCGCTCGCCAATCTCCTTAGAGCCTCCCAGGTTTAACGCCGCGCCCGCCCTTCCGGCGTTGGGGCCGCTTCTTCGGCCCGCCGCCTTGCTGTTTAGAGAGAAAGCATGTCTCAGCATCAATTAGATAGCGAACTGATCCGCAATCTCGCCAGCCTGCTGGACGAGACCAAGCTGACCGAAATCGAATATCAGCGCGATAATGTCCGCATCCGCGTCGCCCGCAATTTGCCGCCGCAGAGCGTTTCCCTGCCGCCGGTGCCGGTTGC
>NZ_LAJY01000145.1 GCF_000963705.1 Elstera litoralis
CAGGTCCTCGGGTCGGGAGAGGCCCCCTACTTCCCTAAGTTCAGCCTAAAGGTGCGATGATGAGTTTCAGCAAGGCCCTGATTACCGGCGTTACCGCGATGAATGCCCAAAGCACGGCGATGGGGGTTCTCTCCAACAATATCGCCAATTCTCGGACGGTCGGGTTCAAGGACTCGGATTCGCGCTTTTCCGATTTGGTCAACGGCGGCAAATCCTCCAATAGCCGCGTGGGCAGCGGGGTTGTCGCCTCGCAGTTCAGCCGGATCGATCAACAGGGCATCCTGTCCGCCTCCTATACCTCGACCAATTTCGCTATTGCCGGACGCGGGTTTTTCCCGGTTGCCTCCGCCATCGATAGTGCCACCGGCCAGATCGCCAATACGGCTGAACGGCTGGTAACGCGCGCGGGCGATTTCTCGGTCGATAAAAACGGTTTCCTCGTGAATTCCAAGGGTTTTGCCCTGCTCGGCATTCCGGCCGGGACGACCGCGACAACGGGAACTGGCGCCGGGGCCTTCAATAGCCTGCAACCGATCAAAGTTCCGGCCACCACGGTTCTCGCGGGAACGGCCTCAACCTCGATCACGCTGACCGGGAATCTCTCGGCGGCCGATGCCGTGCCGGTAACGACGACCACCGAAGACACCACCGACGCCGATGGCAATGTCGTTCCCGGAACGACGACAACGACGCCGGGCGCGACCGTTACATCGTCGGTCACCGCCTATGATTCAACGGGCACGCCCTATGTGCTGGAAGTCACCCTGACCAAAACCGCGCCGCAAACCTGGACTGCGCAATATACTGGCGGCACCGGGCCGGACGGCACCGCGCTGACGGCAACCGCCACCAGCGCGCCGATCACGCTCACCTTCGGCTCGAATGGCCAATTGGTCTCGCCGACGGGGTCCGTCTCCTTGGGCTCGGTGGCTTTCACCAATACCGCAACGGGCGCATCGGTTGCGACGCTGAGCCCGAATTTCAAATTCCAAGACGATGTGAGCGGCCTTACGACCATCACCGGCATGGGCGGGGCGAGCAATCTCTCCGGTTCTACAACGGATGGACACGGGGCGTTGGGGCTTGCCGGGATCGAAGTCGGCGAGGATGGCGTGCTGTATCAGATCTTCGATCAAGGCAAGCGCGTCGCCGTCGCCTCAATCCCGGTCGTGACCTTCGTCAATGATTACGGTCTGGAATCGGTCAGTGGAACCGCCTACCGCGTTACGGACAGTAGCGGCGACGCGGTGGTCAATGCCTCGAACACCAATGGCGCCGGTAAGGTCATGGGCGCGCAGTTGGAACA
Organism: Elstera litoralis; assembly: GCF_000963705.1. Lineage (GTDB taxonomy): Bacteria > Pseudomonadota > Alphaproteobacteria > Elsterales > Elsteraceae > Elstera > Elstera litoralis. The sequence goes on from NZ_LAJY01000145.1 coordinate 1,307, forward strand.
ATCGACCGTCGATCTCGCCGATGAGTTCACCGACATGATCGTCACCCAGCGCGGCTATCAAGCCGCCTCCAAGATCGTCACCACAGCCGACGCGATGATCGAAATCGTGCGCGACCTGAAGAACTAAGACGCCCCTCCCCCGGCTTGAAGCTGCTGGGGCTATTGGAAACGAGCGGTCAGCCTTGCTGGCCGCTTTTTTCTATAAAACGCGACATAGGTTTTTCTCAAAATATATCGACTCGAATTTTAGCGACCCGATTCATTCACTTGACACCCCCCGGCTCCGGCTGCCATAGGGGGCGACAGAGCGTGTGGCGCAAGATATTGGGAAGTCTTAAAGTTTTCTTTATAAATCTGTCGCCTGATACGCCCCAGGGGCGCTTTAGAAAGCGGCGGAATTGGGCGCAGTGCGCCTATCCTTCTTGATCCGCCACTCTCACCAAACCGGGTAAGTCCGCGTCTTTAGGCAAAAATTTCCACTTCACCCCAACAATTTTTTACCCATTTCGCCGAAAATGCGGTAAAGATGGAAGGAAGGATAAAGAGCTGCCGCCCGGTAGCCCCTTATCTGGCCCCGTAACCAGCCGGTGCAGGTCTCTCTGCGTGTCCTGGCCGCTGTCAAAAGGTTGATCGCGTGAACGCCCTGATTCAGCAGATTAAGGCTCTCGGTCCGGTACGCCTAGCGATTGCGGGCGCAGTCGTGGTCGCTCTGATCGCCTTCTTGATCTATGTCGTCGCCCGGATGGGTGGTGCTGAAACGGCGCTACTCTATGGCGACCTTAGCCAGCAAGACGCGGCGAAGATCACCCAGCGCCTCGACCAGATGAACATGCCCTACCAGATCCGTGCCGATGGCGCGCAGATCTATGTGCCGATTGAGCAGGTCGCCAAGACCCGCATCACCTTGGCCGGCGAAGGCATCCCCTCGGGCGGCTCCATCGGTTACGAAATTTTCGACCAAGCCCAGGGCCTCGCGACCTCAAGCTTTGTGCAGAACATCAATCAGCTCCGCGCGTTGGAAGGCGAACTCGGCCGTACGATCCGTGGGATCGAGAATGTTCGCGACGCCCGCGTGCATCTGGTCCTGCCGACCCGCGAGCTTTTCTCCCGCGAACGCCAAGAGCCGAGCGCTTCAGTGCTGCTGCGCATGGCAAGCTCGCAGCGCCTGGAAAAGCCGCAAGTCGTCGCTATTCAGAACATCATCGCCGCCTCGGTTCCGAACCTAAAGCCGGAGCGGATTGCGATTGCCGACGAGCGCGGTCAGCTTCTCGCGCGCGGCGGTGTTAATGCCGGCAGCAGCGGCGCTATTCTGGAACAGTCGGAAGAGTTACGCGTCGCTTACGAACAGCGGATGTCGCGCCAGATCGAAAACCTCGTCGAGCGCTCCATCGGGTTCGGCAAGGCAAGGGTCGAAGCCTCCGCCGAAGTCGATTACAGCCGCGTCAATGAAACCGAAGAGGTTTTCAATCCGGAACAGCAGGTTCTGCGCTCCAGCCAGAATGTTGCCGATACCACGGAACAGTCTGAAACGGACGGCAATCCCTCGGTGACGATTGCAAACAATCTTCCGACGGGCTCGGCCACGGCGGGCGGTGCCACCACCTCTCAGTCGCGCAGCAACCGTTCCGAAGAAACGCTGAACTATGAAATCAGCAAGCGCATCACCAACCGGACCCGCGACCCTGGCGCGATTGCGCTGAAGTCGGTGGCCGTGCTGGTCGATCACAAAACGTCTGGGTTCGACGATAATCAAAAGGCGATTTTGGAGCCGCGTACGGCGCAGGAAATTGCAGCCCTTCGCTCGCTTGTCGCCTCGGCAGCCGGTCTCTCTGAAGGTCAGGTTGAGGTGGTGAATATGCCCTTCGCCTCGCTGGACGCCGATGTTCCGCCGCCCGCGACCATTATCGGCAATATGACCTTCGACGATCTGCGCAAATATCTTGAAATCGGTATGCTTGGCCTCGTGGGTATTCTCGTAGTGTTGATGGTTATCCGTCCGCTGCTGGCCCGCCTGTTCGACGCGGTACCGACGATGGCGAGCGCCGGGGCCGGGGCACAGCTCTTAGGGCCGAATGGTTTGCCGCAGCTTGGCGGGGGGCGCGATATGGTGCCCGCGCTTGAGATCGGCGATAGTATTGAAGAAATGATTGACCTCAATCGCATCGAAGGCCGGGTGAAAGCCTCCAGCCTGCGCAAGATTGGGGAAATTATCGAAAAGCATCCCGAAGATGTTGTCGCCATTCTGCGCGGCTGGCTCTACCAGGAATCTGGTGCATAGTGGGCCGCGTCGAAGCACAGCCTCTTCGTGGGTATCGTATGTCAATAACGGTAAGGGTCGAACCGAGCCATGCGTGTTCGTGAGGATTTCCGGTCGCTGACCGGACCTGAGAAAGCGGCCATACTGATGCTCGCCATTGGCGAGGAGCATGCGGCACGGCTATTCGAACTGATGGATGATGAGGAGATCAAAGAGG
>NZ_LAJY01000146.1 GCF_000963705.1 Elstera litoralis
CTGTACGAGGCGTTTTTCCGGAGCATGAAGGGGTTTTGCGCCGGGGTTGGTCGTATCTCGAAAATATGCAAAATTATTTCCGCACCAATGCCGAGATTACCGATCCCAAGTTATTTGAAGAAACCGTGGCCGCCGGAATCGAGCGCCACCGCATGATGCGCGACCCGTCCTTGTTTCAAAAGCGCAATGGCCGCTGGCTGAACAGCCGGATTTACTGGTTTTCCGATGGCTCCTGCTTGAAAACTTGGCAGGACGTAACGCGCCAGCACAGTAAATCTAATACCGATCTATTCATGGAAGGCACCGATCGCGGCGTCGTGCTGTTCGATAACGATGGGCATTTCGAAAAAGCCAACCGCATCATGGGCGATATTTTTCCGCGCGCGGTCGATCTGTTTCATCCGGGCACGACCTATTTCGATCATCTGCGCGCCTATGCCGAAACCACCCTGGCCGCCCATGAGGCCGAAACAATGGCGCGGCTGCTGAACCGGCCCTTCCCGATCCGCACGCCGCTGGCCCGCCCGCTGCAACTGCGCAAAGCCGATGGCGGTTGGGTGGAGTTGCGCGAACGCGTGCTGTTCGACGGCTATCTGCAAACCCTGTGGCTCGATATCAGCACGGCAAAAGCTTTGGAAAAGAGCAATGCCGATCTCGACCGGCTGGTGCATGAGCTGCGCGAGGCCCGCCAGACCGCCGAGGCGGCGAGTGCCGCCAAATCGGCCTTTCTCGCCACCATGAGCCATGAAATCCGCACGCCGATGAACGGGGTCTTGGGCATGCTCGGCCTGTTGCGCACTGTGCAATTACCCGCCGAAGCGGTTGACTATGCCGAAACGGCGCACCAATCGGCCACGGCACTGCTCGGCATTATCGATGATGTGCTCGATATCACCAAGCTCGAAGCCGGGCGGGTGACGCTGGAGTCCGTCCCGTTCCGCCCCAGCGAATTGCTGCGCTCGATCGTCGCCATGTTCGCGCCGCGCGTCGCCGAACGGGGCGTGGCCTTGCGGCTGCAAACCGATGCGTCCCTTGAGTGCGTCTATCAGGGCGATCCGACGCGGCTGCGGCAAATTCTCGTCAATCTGGTCGGCAATGCGGTGAAATTTACCCCCGCCGGGGAAATCACCCTCTGCGGTTATACCGAAGCCCTGGCCGAAGGCGCGGTGGAGCCCGATAGCGTGCGGCTCGTCTTGGAAGTGCGCGATACCGGCATCGGCATTCCCCTGGAACAGCAGGGGCTCATTTTCGACCGCTTCACTCAGTCCGACCAATCGATCACCCGGCGCTTCGGCGGCACCGGCCTGGGGCTGGCGATTACGCGGGAATTGGCGCAGCTCATGGGCGGTTACGTCAGCCTCTCCAGCGCGCCGGGCGAGGGCAGTATTTTCACCGTCGCCCTGCCGCTGCCGCGCCTGTCGGAAGCGGCGCTGGCGGCCTTGGCCAAACAGGCGGCGCAGCCTCCGGCGACGTTCGATCTGAACCGGCCGCTGACGATTCTGCTGGCTGAAGATAATGAGATCAATCAGCGCGTCGTCATCGCCCTGCTGCGCAAGGCGGGGCATTCGGTGTTCTGCGTCCCCTCCGGGCGCGGCGCGCTGGAGGCCTTGGAAGAGCATAGTTTCGATTTGGTATTGATGGATATTCACATGCCGGAGATGGATGGGTTGCAGGCCACCCGCCTGATCCGCGCCAGCCATCAGCCCTGGGCGCGCATCCCGATCATCGCGCTCACCGCCGATGCGCTGGATGAATCCCGGCAAACCCATCTCGCCGCCGGGATGAACGATACGCTCGCCAAACCCATCGACCGGGAAAAGCTGCTGCAAACGCTGCAACGCTGGGCAGAGAAGCCGGATAAAGCCCGCGAAACCATCCCGGAATCAGCCGCTGAACCCGAACCGGAGCGCTTCGATCATCGCCGCTTCGATGAATTGGTCGATACGGTTGGGCTCGAGGCGCTGACGGATTTGATCGATAGCGTCATGGTCGCCGTCACCGACCGGCTGGTCGATCTGGAGCGGCTGAAGGACGCGGCGGACGTAAAGGAAATTCACGCACCCGCCCATCAGCTTATTTCGCTGTTCGGCAATTTCGCGCTCACCCGGCTGCATCATCAGGCCCGCCGCCTCGCCAACGCCAGCCTCGCCGGCAATCGCAGCGAGGCGTTGACCCTCATCGACCGGCTGGCCCAGGAGGCTGAAGACGATCTGCCGCTCCTAACCGCCGCCACCAGTGCTGCTCTTGTCGCTTAAGGCTTTAGCGGCACTACCGAAACGGCATTATAGGGCGAGCCGTCGATGAGCTTGGTCGACCACACGAGGTAGACCAGCACCTGCTTTTGCGTATCGAAGAAGCGGGTGACGCGCATGGATTTGAAGATGAAGGAGGTGCGCTCGGTGAACACTTCCTCCCCCTTCTTGCCCTGATCGATCTCGCCGCGAATCTGCACCGGGCCGACCGCGCGGCAGGCGATGGAAAACCGGCTGGGGTCTTCCGCCAAGCCCACCGCGCCCGACAGCCCGCCCGTATCGGCGCGCGAGACGTAGCAGGCGACGCCCTCGACCTTCGGATCGTCATAGCGCTCGACCAGAACCTTATCGTTCGGCCCGACGAAGCGAAACGTGGTCGACACCTCGCCGATGCGGGTTTGGGCCGCTGCCGTTCCCGCTAAGAGCATTCCAAATAGAGCGATCCCCGCTAATTTTCTCATAGCACTCTCCCGCATCGCCGAAGGGTTCGATATAGGACGGCTGGCGTACATTTCACAGCCCAGCCTCTCAAACGAAAAACGGCCCGCCCTTTCAGGCGAGCCGCTCCCCGAACGCTGTTACCCGTCGAACTACGAAGCGAGGCTCCGCAGCACATACGGCAGAATCCCGCCGTGGCGGTAATATTCGACCTCATCGAGCGTATCGATGCGGCTCAGCACCTGGATGACTTCCACCGTGCCATTGGCGCGG
>NZ_LAJY01000147.1 GCF_000963705.1 Elstera litoralis
GCCGTTGCACCGGCTACCATAACATCGTGAAGGCCGTTCAACACGCGGCCCAAACGCTGCGCCAAACCGCGCAAGCTGCTGAATAATAAAATAAATATCAGCAGAATCAGTCCGAGTTCAGGGAGGACGAGGCGATGAGTGTAACGTCAGTTGGAACTTCCGTTAAGCGGCGGGAAGATAAGCGTTTTTTGACCGGCAAGGGCAATTATACCGACGATATGAACCGTCCTGGCCAAGCCTACGCCTATATTCTGCGCTCGCCCCACGCCTATGCGAAAATCGCCAAAATCGACCTGACGGCTGCGAAAGCCGCGCCGGGGGTTGTGGCGATTTTTACCGGCGACGATATGAAGGTCGGCTCCCTGCCCTGCGGCTGGCAGGTGCATTCCAAAGACGGCAGCCCCATGAAGGAGCCGCCGCATCCGCCGCTAGCGCAGGATTTCGTCCGGCACGTCGGCGACCAAGTGGCGGTTATCATTGCCGAAACTTATTCGGAAGCCAAAGACGCGGCAGAACTTATCGATATCGATTATCACCCGCTGCCCGCCATCGCCGACGCCAAAAAGGCGCTGGAGCCCGGCGCGCCGCCGGTCTGGCCGGACGTGGCCCCGGATAATCTCTGTTTCGACTGGCACATCGGCGATAAGGCGGCGACCGACGCGGCCTTCGACAAAGCCAAATGGGTCGCCAAGCTCGATCTCGTCAATAACCGCCTGATCCCGAACGCGATGGAGCCGCGCGCGGCGATTGGCGATTACGATGTGTCGAACGATCTACACACGCTCTACACCACGTCGCAAAATCCGCACGTCATCCGCCTGCTGATGGGGGCCTTCGTGCTCGGCATTCCGGAATCGAAGCTGCGCGTTGTCGCCCCCGATGTCGGCGGCGGCTTCGGGTCGAAGATTTTCCACTATGCCGAAGAGGCCATCGTTACCTGGGCGGCAAAGCAGATCGAACGCCCGGTGAAATGGACCGCCGAGCGCTCCGAAAGCTTCATGACCGACGCCCACGGGCGCGACCATCACTCCCATGCCGAACTGGCGATGGACGAGCAGGGCCGCTTCCTCGGCCTGCGCGTTGCCACCATCGCCAATATGGGGGCCTATCTCTCCACCTTCGCGCCCGCCGTGCCGACCTACCTGTCGGGCACACTGCTGGCCGGGGTCTATACGACGCCCGCCATCTACGGCGAAGTGAAAGCGGTGTTCACTCACACGGTGCCGGTCGATGCCTATCGCGGCGCGGGCCGCCCGGAAACCACGTTCCTGCTGGAACGGCTGGTCGATGTGGCGGCGGAAGTCTCAGGCATTGACCGGGTCGAGTTGCGCCGCCGCAACTTCATTCCGCCCGATGCCTACCCCTATCAAACCCCCGTGGCGCTGCAATATGACAGCGGCGATCATGCCGGGTGTTTGGATCGGGCCTTGGAAAAATCCGATTGGGCCGGTTTCCCGGCACGCAAAGCCGAATCGGCAGCGCGCGGCAAACTGCGCGGCATTGGGCTTTCGACCTATCTTGAAGCCTGCGGGATTGCCCCTTCCGCTGTCGTCGGCAGCCTGGGCGCGCGCGCGGCTTTGTACGAGGTTGGCAGCGTCCGCGTGCATCCCACCGGCTCGGTCACGGTCTTCACCGGCACCCATTCGCACGGGCAAGGCCATGAAACTACCTTTGCGCAGGTGGTATCGGACCAGTTGGGCATTCCCATCGAAAGCATCGAAATCGTCCACGGCGATACGGATAAAATCCCTTTCGGCATGGGCACGTATGGGTCGCGCAGTCTCGCCGTTGGCGGGTCGGCCATCGTGAAGGCGGTCGATAAGATCGTCGCCAAGGGCAAGCGCATCGCCGCCCATCTGCTCGAAGCCGCCGAGGCCGATATCGTTTTTGCCGATGGCAAGTTCACCGTGGCGGGCACCGACCGCAGTAAGGCGTTCGGCGAAATCGCCCTCGCCGCCTATGTGCCCCACAATTACCCGATTGAAACCGAAGAGCCGGGCCTGGAAGAAACCGCCTTCTACGATCCGAAGAACTTCACCTTCCCCGGCGGGGCGCATATTTGTGAAGTCGAGATCGATCCTGAGACGGGCGTCACCCAAGTCGTGCGCTTTACGGCGGTGGATGACGTGGGCCGGGTCATCAATCCGATGATCGTCGAAGGCCAGGTGCAGGGCGGGATTGTTCAGGGCATCGGGCAAGCCTTGCTGGAAAACTGCGTTTATAGCGAGGATGCCCAGCTTCTGACCGGCTCCTTCATGGACTATTGCATGCCGCGTGCCGACGATGTGCCGTTCATCACCGTCGATCATCACACCACCCTCTGCACGCATAATCCGTTGGGCGTGAAGGGCTGCGGCGAGGTCGGGGCTATCGGCTGCCCGCCAGCGGTTATCAATGCCGTGGTGGACGCACTGAAACCCTATGGCGTCAGCCATATCGATATGCCTGCGACGCCAGAAAAAAGTTTGGCAAACCCTTCAAGCCGCGCGGCCCGCTGCGGCGGCTGAATAAGGAGAGCGACCATGTACGCCTTTGACTATACCCGCCCCGCTTCGGTCGCCGATGCTGTCGCCACTCTGGCAAACGATAGCGATGCCAAGCCTTTGGCGGGCGGTATGACGCTGATCCCGACGCTGAAACAACGCCTCGCACAGCCGAGCCAGCTTGTCGATCTCGGTGCGTTGCCCGCTCTGGCGGGCATCCGCCGCGAGGGCGATACGCTCATCATCGGCGCGATGACCCGGCATGCCGATGTCGCCCGCTCGGAAGTCGTCGCGGCGGCGCTTCCGGCGTTGGCCGCCCTCGCTGATGGCATCGGCGACGCGCAAGTGCGCCATCGCGGCACAATCGGTGGCTCCATCGTCAACCACGATCCTGCCGCCGATTACCCCTCTGCGGTTCTCGGGCTCGGGGCGACGGTGGTAACGGATCGGCGCGAAATTGCGGCGGATGATTTCTTCACCGGCCTGTTTGCAACGGCGCTAGAAGAAGGCGAAATCGTCACGGAAGTCCGCTTCCCACTGCCGAAACGCGCGGCTTACGTGAAATTCCCCAACCCCGCCTCCCGCTACGCCGTCGTCGGCGTCTTCGTGGCGGAAACGGGAAGCGGCATCCGGGTCGCCGTCACCGGGGCTGGGCCGGGCGTGTTCCGCGCCGGGAATTTTGAGGCCGCCCTCACGGCCTCCTTCACCCCGAAAGCCATCGAAGGCCTCACCTGGGCATCGGACGACCTCAATAGCGACATCCACGCCAGCGCCGCCTATCGGGCGCATCTGATCGGTGTGCTGGCGAAGCGGGCCGTTGCGGCGATGAGTTAAGGAAAGATTGGGGGGCACCCGCCCCCTAATCCTATTTTTTGCGTAACCGCCGCTGGAACAGGCATAGTCTAAAGCCATATGTTAAAAGGCCAACCCAGCGACGGATTGCCGATATGACCAATGTCACCAACGCGCTTATTCTGGAGCACCTGAAGGCGATTCAGGGGAAGCTCAGCACAATGGCCGACGATCTCACCGACGTGAAAACCGACATGCGCGGCCTCAAAACCCATATGGCCGGTTTCATGCAGTCCGAGGTTGCTCAAGACGGCGTGCTCGCCTCGATCCGGGCGCGGTTGGACCGCATCGAACGTCGCCTCGATCTCACAGAAGGGTGAGCGTTTTTACGCCTCCCAACCATAGCTCAAGTCGCGCGCAGTGACCAAACTGGAGCCTTTTCGTGACCGTTTCCTCCCCGCTGCCGCCTTCCGTTGACGACACCCTCACGCTGCTGACATCGCAAGATTATGTTGCCGACCGGGCGCTGGCGACGGTGCTGTTTCTCGCCTTGAAGCTCGGGCGGCCCCTGCTGCTTGAAGGCGAGGCTGGCGTCGGTAAGACGGAGATTGCGAAAGTGCTGGCAGCGGGGCTCGGGCGGCGGCTCATTCGGCTGCAATGCTACGATGGGCTCGATCTGGCCAGCGCCTTCTACGAGTGGAATTACCCGAAGCAACTACTGGCGATCCGGCAGGCGGAAAGCTCTGGCGAGGGGCTATCGCTCTATTCCGACGAATTTCTGATCCGCCGCCCGCTGCTGGAAGCGCTGTCACCGCAACCGGGCGGTGCGCCGGTGCTACTGATCGACGAGTTAGACCGGGCGGATGAGCCGTTCGAGGCGTTCTTGCTGGAAATCCTCTCGGATTTTCAGGCCACCATCCCGGAAATCGGCACCCTTCGCGCGCCCGAGCCGCCGCTCGTGATCGTCACCTCCAACCGCACGCGCGAGATTCACGACGCGCTGAAGCGCCGCTGCCTCTACCATTGGGTCGATTACCCGACGGCAGAGCGCGAGGCGGCGATTCTGAGGGCTAAGGCGGGCAGCGTTGCCGAGGGGTTGGCTGCGCAAATCGTCGGCTTCGTGCAGCGTTTGCGCGGCATGGACCTATTCAAATCCCCCGGCGTCGCCGAAACGCTCGATTGGGCACAGGCGCTTGTGCAATTGGATGCGATTGCGCTTACCCCGGATTTGATCGAGCAAACCCTGGGCGTTCTGTTGAAATATCAAGACGATATTGCCCGGTTGCGCGGGTCCGAAGCCTTACGGCTGCTGAACGATATTCAGGCGGAACTGTCGCAAAAGCCGCTGGGCATCTGAGAAATGGCCGGGCAGATCGGCGAGACCATTCTGAGTTTCGTCCGCGTGCTGCGCCGGGCGGGGTTGCCGGTCGGCCCAGCCCATGCGCTGGCCGCGATTGAAGCCGCCGCCGCCGTGGGGCCGGAGCGGCGGGATGATCTCTACTGGGCGCTGCACGCGACGCTGGTGCGCAAGCGCGAGGAAAAGCCGATCTTCGATCAAGCCTTTCACCTCTTCTGGCGCAATCCGCGCCTGTTGGAGCGGATGATGGGCCTCTTGTTGCCGAATTTGCAACTTGAGGGCACGGGCACGCCGCCACCCGATCTGGCGGCGCGGTTGGCCGAAGCTTTCTCCAATCAAGCCCCACGCGAGGCAAAGACCGAACCGGAGCAGCGGGAGGAAATAACCGCCACCCTCTCCGCCTCCGCCCAGGAAGAACTGCGCCAGCGCGATTTTGACAGCATGAGCCTAACCGAACTTGCGGCGGCAAAAGCGGCGCTCGCGCGGCTGCGGCTCAGCTTTCCGCCCACGGTCTCGCGCCGCTGGCAGCGCCACCCCTGGGGTAAGCGCTTCGACGGGCGAGCAACCTTACGCGCAGCAGCCCGTTCGGGCGGGGAATTCGCCCTGCCGAAGTTCGCCCGGCGGCGGGAACGCCCCACGCCGATTGTGGTGCTCTGCGACATTTCGGGCTCGATGGACCGCTACGCGCGCATTCTGCTGCATTTCGTCCACGGGCTCACCCAGGATCACGACCGCGTGCAATCCTTCGTGTTCGGCACGCGCCTGACCAATATTACCCGCGCGCTGCAAGACCGCGACGTGGATCAGGCCGTTGACCGCGCCGCGCGCGCCGTCGTCGATTGGTCCGGCGGTACGCGCATTGGCGAGGCGCTGTTGCGCTTCAATAAGGATTGGGCGCGGCGGGTGCTCGGGCGCGGCGCGATTGTGCTGCTGATTACCGATGGGCTGGAGCGCGACGATCCGGCTTTGCTCGGGCGCGAAGCGGCACGGCTGCAACGCTCCTGCCGACGGTTGATCTGGCTGAACCCGCTTTTACGCTATGAGGGGTTTGCACCGCGCGCATTAGGCATTCAAGCGTTGCTGCCCCATGCTGACGAGATGCGCCCGGTGCATTCGCTCGATAGTCTGGCGGCGCTCGCCGAAGCCCTGACAAAACCCATTCCGGCCCGGAGGTGACTATGATGGCGCTTGATCCTGAAGACGTGCTCACTCAAGCCGCCGCCTGGGCCAAGGCGGGGGATGGCGTGGCCCTTGCCACCGTTATCGCTACCTGGGGATCGTCGCCGCGCCCGGCGGGCAGCCATTTGGCGATTGCCGCCGATGGGCGCTTTATCGGCTCGGTCTCGGGCGGGTGCGTCGAAGGCTCGGTGATCGAACAGGGGATCGAGGCCATTGCCGACGGCGAGCCGCGCCTGCTGACCTTCGGGGTGAGCGACGAGCAGGCCTGGTCGGTCGGGCTGGCCTGCGGCGGCACCGTGAAAATCTACGTCGAGCGGATCGAGGCTTAACCCATGCGCCTGTCCTTGCTCGAAAAGCTGCTGACCGCCCGCGCCGAAGGCCGCCCGGTCGCCCTTGTCACCGATCTCGCCACGGGGTTGCAAACCCTAGTCCACGAAAAAGTCATCGAAGGCGACTTTGGCGTGACCGCCGAGGAAAGCGAAGCCATTGCCGATTTGCTCGCCACCGAAGGCAGTGCCTTGGTGGGAGATTCCCATTTCGTTCAAAGCTTTACCCCCTCCCCCCGCTTGGTTTTGATCGGGGCGGTCCATATCGCCCAGGCGGTGATTCCGATGGCGCAGGCCTTGGGTTATGCCGTAACGGTGATCGACCCGCGCCAAGCCTTCGCCACCCCCGAGCGCTTCCCCGGCATTGCGCTGTCGACCGACTGGCCCGATGAGGCGCTGGACGCGCTGAAGCCCGATAGCCGCACCGCCATCGTCACCCTCACCCACGATCCGAAACTCGATGATCCGGCGCTCTCGGCAGCACTAAAGTCCGACGCTTTCTACATCGGGGCCTTGGGCAGTCGGAAAACCCACGCCAGCCGCCTGCAACGCTTGACCGAGGCGGGGTTTACCGAGGCCGATCTTCAGCGCATTCAAGGCCCGGTGGGTCTCGCGATTGGGGCTAAAACTCAGGCCGAAATCGCTTTGTCCATCCTGGCGCAAATCACGGCGATGCGGCGCTTAGGCAAAGCCAACCTCTAGCCCCATGCAGTTTGGCCCCCGCCCTGTATCGGAGTGTCTCGGCGCGCTGCTCGCCCATGCGACGCCGCCGTTCAAGAAAGGCCATCGGCTGACCGAGGCCGATTGCGCCCTTCTGGCCGCCGCCGGGCATCGTCAGATCATCGTCGCCGTCCTGGAACCTGGCGATCTGCACGAGGATGAGGCGGCCACCCGCCTCGCCGAAGCGCTTACCGGGCCGGGATTACGGGCGGAGGCGGCTTTTACCGGGCGCGTCAATCTGTTTGCCGCCGAAGCGGGTCTAGTCGTCCTGAACCGCGCCGCCCTGGAAGAGCTGAACCGGCGCGACGAGCGGTTGACCCTGGCAACCCTACCGCCCTTCGCCTCCGTGCAGGCGGGCGATATGGTCGCGACGATCAAGATCATTCCCTTCGCCGTACCCGGCGCTTTAGTCGAAACCGCGCTCGCTGCGCTGCCGCCTGAAGCCTTGCGCCTCGCCCCATTCCAACGCTTACGCCCGCTGCTGCTGCACACGCTTCTACCGGGAACAAAACCGAGCCTCGCCGAAAAGGCCCATAGCGTCACTGCCGCCCGCCTCGCCCCGCTGGGATCGATCCTGCCCCCCGTCCGCACGCTGCCGCACCGGCAAGAGGCGGTGGCGGATGCCTTACGGGTAGCGGTGGCAGAGGGCTTCGATCCGATCCTGATTATGGGCGCGAGCGCGGTTGCGGACCGGGCCGATGTGATCCCGGCGGGCATTGAGCAGGCGGGCGGTATCGTTCATCAGGTCGGCATGCCAGTCGATCCCGGCAATCTATTGATTCTGGGAGAGATCGGCACGACGCGTGTGCTGGGACTGCCCGGCTGTGCGCGCTCGCCCAAACTAAACGGCTTTGATTGGGTCTTGCAGCGTTTCGCCGCCGGACTCGCGGTGACGGCGGCGGATCTGCGCGCGATGGGCATTGGCGGCTTGCTGATGGAAATTCCCAGCCGCCCGCAACCGCGCCGGGCCGAACCCGAGGGGCGGAAAGCGCCGCGCTTGGGCGCGCTGCTGCTCGCCGCTGGGCAATCGCGGCGCATGGGGCCGGACAGCAAACTGCTGCTGCCGTTTCCCGATAACCGATGGTGGCCGTCAGCGCCGAGCATGTGCGGGAGGCGGGCTGTTTCGCGCCGATTCTGGGTCGTGACCGGCAGCGAGGGGCGGAGGTTCGGGCGGCGCTTGAGGCCAGCGAGGCGGGGCCGCTGACCTTTATCGAAGCGCTCGATTACGCCGAGGGGCTCAGCCGCTCGTTGATTGCCGGAATACACCACGCGTTAACGCTTCCCCTGGATGGCTTGCTGATTGCCCTCGCCGATATGCCGCTGGTTGGGGCCGAGGATTTGCGCGCCTTGGCCGCCGCTTTCGACCCTGCGGCGGGCCGGGCCGTGATCGTCCCCACCGTCTCCGGCCAGCGCGGCAACCCGACCCTCTGGGCGCGCGATCTGTTGCCGGAGATGCTGGCGCTCACCGGCGATCAGGGGGCGAAACGGTTGATGGATCGTTTTACCGACCGGCTGTTCGAGCTTCCCCGCGAGAATCCGGGGCTGCTGGCCGATCTCGATACGCCGGAAGCCTATCGCATTGCCTTGGCGAGCTTGCGACTCTCCCTCGGTGATACAAAGTAAATTGCACTTTCTTTAGAGTTGGTTATAGTACGTTTATCCAAGCAAGGATGAAGTGATATGGCCGACCGCATTCAAGGACCGTTAACCGATCGTGGGCTTCAGCTCGACACGCGCGTCGGCGGCCTGCGCTCGCCAGAAAAGCCCGAGAAGGTTAACGAGCGCGACCGCAAACGCTGGCGGCCCAAGATTCCGACGATGGAAGATTTGCAGGCGATTTTCATTGATGGGCAAATCCTGCTGCCGCTGCGATATTTTCGCGGTCACTATCTAGATATTCTCGTTTAACCTTCCTATCTGTCGAACGGCTTGCGACGTTAACGCTGTTAACTGATGCGCGCCGTTTTCCGGGCACCTCCCCGGACAGAAAGGAAAAAACGCCGATGACCGCCCTCCTCTGTTCCCGCGAAAAGCTTCTCGGCCCCAGCGAGGGCTGGAGCCTTGCCCCAATTGCGGAATGGCTACTCACGGAAGGCCAGCGCGCCCATAGTGCCGAAGCCCTGGTGGCGGGTCTCACCGAGCGGCTGCTGATTTTGGGATTGCCGCTGGACCGGCTGCGCGTTTCCGTCGAAACCCTGCACCCGCAGCTTATCGCCTGGTCGGTGAGTTGGTTCAAGGAAACCGGCACCAGTCTTTTTCTCGCCCCGCACAGCATTGGCCTACGCCCTGACTTTAAGGGCAGCCCCATTGAGCATATTCGCGCGGGCGGTGCCGAAATCCGCTATCGCCCCGCGCTCGGCCTGCTGGAGCATAATCAGCCGAACTTTTTCGATGATCTCGTGCAGGAGCAGATCAGCGACTACATCGCCCTGCCGATGGTGTTTTCGAACGGCACGCGCAATTTCGTCAGCTTCGGCTCCCGCGCCGCCGAGGGTTTTAGCGACGCTGATCTCGCCAAGCTGCGCGCCCTGGTGCTGTTTTTAACGCCGCTGTTCGAAACCCTGGAGTTGCGCTTCCTCTCCAAAACCCTGCTGGAAACCTATGTCGGCCCGCGCACGGCCGATAAAGTGCTCGCCGGGTCGATCAAGCGCGGCGATAGCGAGGTCATCCAGGCCGCTATCTGGTATTCGGACCTGCGCAATTTCACCGGACTTACCGAAAGCCTGCCCGCCGCCAAGCTCATCGAGCTTCTGAATGAATATTGCGAGCATGTCGCCGCCGCCGCATCCCCACGCGGGGGCGAGATTTTGCAGTTCATCGGCGATGCGATTCTGATCGTCTTTGCGGCGGACGGGGAAAACTCCCTGCGCATTGCCGCCAATAATGCCGTCGACGCCGCCATCGACGCCTTCAACGGCCTTGCCGTCGTCAATCACCGCCGCCAGCGCCGCCAGGAACCGCCGATCCGCTTCGGCGTGGGATTGCACGTCGGCACTGTCACTCACGGCAATATCGGCTCCCCCAGCCGCCTTGCTTTCAATGTCGTCGGCGGGGCCGTGAACCGGGCGGCGCGGCTGGAAGCACAGACCAAGGATTTCGATACGCCGCTCTTGTTCTCAAGCGATCTCGCCGCCTTGCTCTCCCAGCCCAGCCGTAAACTGGGGGATGTGCCGATGCGGGGGCTGGCCGGGCTTCATACCGTTCATACGCTGGAACCGCCGATTGAGATTTAACATTAAGTAAACTATGTAATACACTGTATTTAAACAAAATATCTTGACGAAGCGAGGATGCAAGCGCAGTGTTCCTTCACGGCGGCAGTTACGCCGCCCCGCCACGGAGGAAAACATGGCTGAGCATATCGTCTACACTGTAGAAGCGCGCAGTCGGACCGGAGCGGATAAGCGATTTGGGGTTTTCATGGACCGTCGAACGGCAGAATGCTGGACCAAGAAACTGGGCGACGACGTCGATACCGTGATTACCGAGTCCTATCT
>NZ_LAJY01000148.1 GCF_000963705.1 Elstera litoralis
CATCATTTTCGATCTGGAAGTGGCTTTCCTGTTTCCCTGGGCTATTTCCCTGAAAGACATTGGTCTTTACGGCTTTTGGTCGATGATGTCCTTCCTCGGCATTCTCACCATTGGCTTCATATACGAATGGAAGAAGGGGGCTCTGGAATGGGAGTGATGGTTCCACAACCTCAGAAAGAGATCGATGTTTTGGCGCCGGGCGCCGATCAGGATCTTCTGCTGGGAAACGTGACCCACGAGCTTGACGATAAGGGCTTCGTCGTCGCGCAGTTCGATAAGCTGGTCGCCTGGGCGCGCACCGGCTCGCTCTGGCCGATGACCTTCGGGCTTGCCTGTTGTGCCGTGGAGATGATCCACACGGGTGCTAGCCGGTATGATCTTGATCGTTTCGGCATCGTCTTCCGGCCCAGCCCGCGCCAGTCCGACGTGATGATCGTCGCGGGTACGCTGACCAATAAAATGGCCCCGGCCCTGCGCAAAGTGTACGACCAGATGGCCGAACCGCGCTGGGTGATCTCGATGGGTTCCTGCGCCAACGGCGGCGGCTACTACCATTATTCCTATTCAGTGGTGCGTGGGTGCGATCGGATCGTTCCGGTCGATATCTATGTGCCGGGCTGCCCGCCGACGGCGGAAGCCTTGCTCTATGGTATTCTGCAACTGCAGAAAAAGATTAAGCGGACGCGTAGTTTTACGCGATAAGGCTTTGTCCTGGCAGGGATAATCACTGTCGGGGCCAATAAATGAAGCGCAAAGCTCTCATACGGATGGGTTCGAATGGTCGAAACACTGGAACAGCTGGGCGCGCATGTTGCGCAACACTGCGGCGCTGCCGTTAGCGCGGTCGATCTGGCGGGGGGCGAGCTGACGCTGAGCACCACGCCCGAGGGGCTTTTAAGCCTCTTAGGTTTCTTGCGCGACGATCCCGCCTGCCTGTTTAAATCCTGCGTGGACATTTGCGGCGTGGACTTCCCGGAACGCGAACTGCGTTTCGATGTGGTCTATCACCTGCTCAGCCTCAAGACGAACCGCCGCGTGCGGGTGCGCTTGGCCGTGGACGATGCGACCGCCGTTCCTTCCGCAACCGACCTGTGGCCCTCCGCAGGCTGGTACGAGCGCGAAGCTTGGGACATGTACGGCGTTTTCTTTGCAGGGCATCCCGATCTGCGCCGCATCCTCACCGATTACGGGTTTGAGGGGCATCCGTTGCGCAAGGATTTCCCGCTCACGGGCTATGTCGAGCTGCGCTACGACGAAGAGCAGAAGCGCGTCGTTTATGAGCCGGTAAAGCTAACGCAGGATTTCCGTAGCTTTGATTTCTTGTCGCCGTGGGAAGGGATGACGCCGACGCGTCCCCTGCTGCCGGGCGACGAGAAAGCCACGCAGAACGGTTAAGGGGAGCGGGGCATGGCTGACGTTAAGATTGAAAATTACACCATGAACTTCGGGCCGCAGCATCCTGCGGCCCACGGGGTGCTCCGCCTCGTTCTGGAAATGGACGGCGAAGTCGTTGAACGCGCCGATCCGCACATCGGTCTGCTGCATCGCGGCACCGAAAAGCTGATTGAGTATAAGACCTATACCCAAGCGCTGCCCTATTTCGACCGGCTCGATTACGTCGCGCCGATGAACCAGGAACATGCGTTTGCGCTGGCGACCGAAAAGCTGCTGGGCATCGAAATTCCGAAACGCGCCCAATATATCCGCGTGCTGTTCAACGAAATTGGCCGCATCGGCAACCATCTGCTGAACCTCACCACCTATGCGCTCGACGTGGGCGCGCTGACCCCGCTCCTCTGGGCCTTCGAGGAACGAGAAAAGGTGATGGAGTTCTATGAACGCGCCTGCGGTGCGCGCCTCCACGCCAATTATTTCCGGGTCGGCGGCGTCCATCAGGATATTCCCGCCGGACTGTTGGAGGATGTTGCGGCCTGGGTCGATCATATGCCCGCGCTGTTGGACGATATCGAAGGGCTGTTGACCAACAACCGCATCTTCAAGCAACGCACGGTCGATATCGGCGTGATTTCGGCGGACGAATGCTACGCCTGGGGTATGACCGGGCCGGTTTTACGCGCGGCCGGGATTCCCTGGGATCTGCGTAAGAGCCAGCCCTATGAAGTCTATGGCGAGCTGGATTTCGATATTCCCATTGGCAA
>NZ_LAJY01000149.1 GCF_000963705.1 Elstera litoralis
TGAGTGCGGCATGATCCTGCACGGCACGGAGGTGAAATCTCTACGCCAGGGCCATGCCAGCATCAACGAATCCCACGCCAGCCAAATGGGCGGGGAAATCTGGCTCTTCAACTGCTATGTGCCCGCCTATAAACAGTCGCGCGAAAACCATGAAGAGCGTCGCCCGCGTAAGCTTCTGCTCCATAAGAAGGAGCGGAATAAGCTGATCGGCGCGATCAAGCGCGACGGGATTACCCTTATTCCCATCGGCATCTACTTCAACGAACGCGGCATCGCCAAGCTCGAACTCGGCGTCGCCCGCGGTAAGAAGAAGCAGGATAAGCGCGCGAGCGAAAAAGAGCGCGATTGGTCCCGCCAGAAATCGCGCGTGATGCGGGGTGAGAGCTAGGCTCTTTATGGGGCTTTGCCCCAAACCCCACCCAGGGCGGCGGCCCTGGGGACCGATTTCTGGGGGGAAGCATGACGACTGCCGTCCTTTATCTTTTTGCCGCGCTGGCTGAAATCGCGGGGTGCTTTGCCTTTTGGGCGTGGTGGCGGCTGGATAAGTCCGTGCTGTGGCTCATCCCCGGCGTGGCCTCGCTCATTCTGTTCGCGGGCGCTTTAGCCTTGGTAGAACAGGCCGCCGCTGGGCGAACCTTCGCTGCCTATGGTGGGGTCTATATCGTGGCCTCCCTGGCGTGGCTCTGGGGCGTGGAGGGCGTTCGCCCGGCCCTGACCGATTGGGTGGGAGCCGGGTTATGCCTTGCCGGTGCCACGGTGATTCTGACCGGAGCAACGCGAGTTTAGACGGTTGCTATCCCCAAAGCCCGGTATCGGCGGCGGCGGCGGTTCGTCCGTCGGCATGGGTCAGAAAATACGTCAGGGGATTAAGACCGCTGGCGGCGGCATCTATATTCGCCGCGAGATAGGCTTTCGTGTCGAACCAGACCGATGGGTTGCGGCCCTCTTTCCAGCCAAAGGTCACGAAATGATCGTACGCTGTGATACTCCCGGCCCGAACGGCGGTCGCCACATCCGCGTTTTGGCTGAGGTACCAGGCCGTATCGAAAACCGCACTGGCGTCGCGGCCCTCGGCGCGACCAAATTTAGCGAAATGCTCGGCCCCGGATTGAAACACCCCGGCTTTCACCGCCGCCGCCACATCCAGGTTTTGAGCGAGGTAGAAATCTTCTTGGATCGTAACGCCCTGGCTGGTCTGCGTTGCCGTTGATAGCAACCGGATGCCGTCGTCGAAACGCAGCACCTCGACGTTTCGGAGCGTGTCGGTGGCCTGGGCCGTGGTAACGCTGACACTGCCGTCGCTATTCACCTTGACGACGGCATTCACCGCCGAGGTAGCGTAGCGGGCGGTATCGATCCCCGCGCCGCCATCGATTTGATTGGTGCCGCCGCCCGCTTGGATTCGGTCATGACCGCCGCCCGCCGAAATCGTGTCGTTCTGGTTGCCGAGCAGGAACGTCTGAACGTTACCGTCGCCAACCAAGCGCTGCGCGCCCCCACTGGCGGAGACCCGCGCCGTTCCGAGGACTAGGGCGAAATCGACGGCTTCAAGGGAGAAAGCTGCATTGCTCTGCCCGCGCGCGTCTAACAGCAACGCCTCCTGGGTTCCCTGCGCGGCCGTTTGACCGACCAACGTCAGCGTGCCGGTGCCGGTTGGGTGATCGTTTCGACGATCACCCGGTTGTTGGTGCTAAGGGCGCTGAAATAGGCCTGCGCATCGCTGGTTAGCCCGGAAAGATCTTTCGCGGTTGTGCCAATCGCGGCACTCAAAGCGGCGGCGAAATCGCTCGCGCCGTTGCTTGCGCTCAGCGATGCGGCGCTGCCGATTGAGGTTAGCCCCAAGCCGGTCGGCAGTTGCACTGTTAAAAGGCTCGTGCCTGCTGTATCGCTAATCAGCGCAATATCGGCCACATCGGCAAGACCGACGTTATTGACGCGCCCGGCGGCAACGGTTGGCACCGTAATCGTATGGCTGGCCGCCCCGCTGGGGAGTGTCCCGAATTTGGTGGTGACGGTTACCCCGTCCGCCGTTCGCTCCACGAACGTCGGAATAACGGGGGGAATCGGCGGTATCGGAACGACGACTGTTGGAACCGCGATGGTAGGCGCTTTCAGAACCGTGAGAACAAGATCGTTCCCCGTGCCCCCGGCGTAGCTGATGCGGTATTCGCCGCCGTCGACCGCAACGACTCCCCCTTCGCCAATTCCGGCGAAAGTGCCGGTGATTGCGTCCGTACCATCGTTATTCAGCAGGATCAGGGATGTTCCGGCACTAAATCCACTGACCTGGGCGAGCGTCAGCGTGCCGCCCAAGGTTACCGTTCCGGTAATCGCGCTGGCCCCGCGCGTTAAATCGAACTTCAAGCCCGTGCCAGCGGCGGCGGTGAGGGAGGTGCTGATACTGCTGCCGCTGATTTCGAGCGTGCCGGAGGTGAGCGACACGGTTTCGCAGTTGATAATATTGTTTTGCAGCTTGAAGCTATTTCCGGCTCCGAGGTTGAAGGTCACCGTGTCGGTACCGTCACCGCCGTTGATGAGCCCGTCGATTCGACCGCCCGTAATCGTGATGCTGTCGTTCCCAGCCCCCATATCGATGGCGGTACCGATGCCCCCGATGATCGTTCCGCTATTTTCCAGCGTATCGTTGAAGGTGCCGAATAGCCGGACGCCGTACCCGGCGGTGCCAGTGATCGTGCCAGTATTGACGATGGTCGTCGCCCCCGCCGCAGTCGGCGTCGCAGCGCTGGCGGAGATCACGCCGTAAATGCCGTTATGGTCCGACGAAATCGTGCCGCTGTTGGTAACAGTGCCCCCGCCAAGGGTAATGCCGTCCGCCGAATCGGGGCCGGTTGGGGTGGTTCCCGCCGCGGCGCTACAGGTTACAGTCCCAGTGTTCGTGATGGTTGCGATCCCGTCGAAATCCATTCCATCGTCGGTCAGGCCGACGACGCGCCCATAATTGGTGACGGTTCCCGTCTGACCGGCGATCCCTGTGTCAGTGCCCGTAATCGTGCCGGTGCTGTAATTGGTGACGGTCAGCGTGCCGGTCGTGATATCGCTATTGACCCCCTTATCGCCCGCCGTCACGCGCCCGTAATTATGGACGGTCACGACAGCGGTCGCGACACCGATATCGATTGCGTCGTCGGCGGCGCTGGTCACGACCCCGTTATTGGTAAACGTGCCGCCATTGATGCGGGCCGCGTCGCCGGTGCCCGTCGCGGTGATGGTCCCGGCCGAAGCATTCGTGACCGTCGCGCCACTGTCGACCTGAAAGGCGCGGTCGCCGTTGGTCGCGGCGCTGCTGATCGTGCCGTTATTGGTGACGGTGCCATTGATACCGAGCCGCAACCCATCGGAGGCAGCGGAGCTTATCTGCCCGTTATTAGTAACGGTTACACTTTCATCGAGCCGCAGGGCGCGGCCCGTGCTGGTGTTATTGACGGTGCCATTATTGGTAATCGTAATAAAATCATTGCCGTTCGACCCGATGGCGTTGACGCTGCCGGCCGAGGTGATCGTGCCGTTATTGGTCAGCGTTGTCCGCGTTCCGGTGACGCCTGTTGCCACCGTCAGGGCGATG
>NZ_LAJY01000015.1 GCF_000963705.1 Elstera litoralis
GAGAATAGCGAAACACTCGTCTTCGTACAAAAGCCCTAAGCCCGCGCTGCTGATCTTATCGGTCTTAACGTCGTAGGATAACACCCCATAGGTGCTGTAGAACTCGGAAATCTTCAACTGACCGGAAAGTGCCATCTGCTTAGGGCTATCGACACCGATTTCCGGCAAGCGCCGATCATAGTTGATGTAAGCGAGCGAGAGGCTATTGCGCCCCCGGTAGATGGTTGCGCCCAACTCTTCGCGCTGGGGTGCGCCATCGTCCTTATCCAGGCGGAAGCGATAGTTGAAATCGATCCAGGAGCCCGGCGATACGGTCACCGCCCCAACGATATCCGATTGCCGTTCATTCAGCCCCGAGCCCGCCGGATAGGGGTTGGTGCCTTCCGATAGGCGGTAGGATTGGCCGATCATCGCCGAGGCCGAGGCCCCGCCGTCGCCCTTAATCTGCGCGCGCAGCCCGTAATCCACCCGGCTGCCGCTATCGATCCGGTCGCGGCCCGGGAAGCGGCGCGGCAGGAAGAGGTTTACGTCGTCGAGTTCAACAACTTTGCCGTCTTCGTTGGGAATGCGGCTTTTATTGCCGCTCGTCGGCCCCGCCACCACGCCAACCTTCGGTTCGATCAGCAGCGTCGCATCCTTCACGCGGTTGACCAGCGGATAGGCCCAGCTTGCCGCTAACTGCGGATGGAACCGCGTCGTTTCCCCGCTGAAATTCGGCCCATTCGCCTGCGGCAGATTATTCACCGAATAAACATCGGCCTGAACCGTGGCCGAGAAGGCCAGTACATGTCCGCCATCGGTAATCATCGGCAGATGGTAGCCCGAAACGGTCGACAGGCGCGTGCTATCGGTGCCAAGGCGACGCGAGAGCGATAGGACATCGGCGTCCAGCTTCCAGCGCCCGCCGAGACTGTCGGCATCCGACACTAACGAGGCCACCGCCGCCGGATGAATGCGCGCAATCGAATCGCGCGTATCTTCTTCCCGCAAGGTCTGGAAGGAATAAGCGTTCATGCCGAAATAGGAGCGCCCGTAAAACCCTTCGGCAAACCCCGCCGAGGTGAGCGCGTTCGAGACCTGATAGCGGCCATTGCTGGTGAAGTTCGTCCCAACCTTGAAGCGGCGGATATAGGTGCGGTCGGTCGCCCGCGCCACATCCCACCCGGCGCGCCAATGCTCGCCAAGGTCAAAGCGTCCTTCAGAGGCGATATTGCCGCGCCATTCCAAATCGGGCGGCACCTGCTGCCGGTCGAAAACCGAATCGTTCAGCAACGAGCCCGCCACGCGAATTTTGCCGTGCTCGAAGCGTTGGCGATATTCCGCCGCGCCCAAAATCGCCTCTTTCGAGTAAATCCGGGGCTCAACCGTCACATCGCTGCTGTCGTTGATGACACCATAATAAGGCGTGCCGAACACCGCGCCGAGGTTCTCGGAATAGCCGACCGTCGGCACCAAAAAGCCCGACCGATTGCGCACGCTCGGATCGGGATGCGAGAAGTAAGGCGCGTAAAATACCGGCACACCCGCTATTTCCAGCGTGGCATCCTTATAATGGATATCTTTCTTCACCTCGTCGTGAACAACTTGGCGGCCCTTGAGTTGCCACAGCGGCGGCTTGCTCGGATCGTCCTTACACAGGTTGCAGGGCGAGAAGACGGCGCGCGTCATCACCTTGCGGTTGCCGGCGAGCCGCTCCACGCCTTTGGCGACGATGCGGGAATTGTCAATCAGCAGCGCTTTGAAATTCTCCATAATCGCATTGCTGAGATCGTCGGAGATTTGCAGATAGTCGGAAAAGAACGTGTCGCCCGTGGCTTCGAGCAGCACGACATTGCCCGACGCCGTGACCAGCTTGCGCTTGCGGTTATAGCTGAGCGCATCGGCCTTCACCACCCGGTCGCCCTGGCTGATTTCCACCGAGCCGCGCGCCGTGACGATATCATTGTCGCGGTCGTAGATAACCTCGTCGGCTTCCAGCAGAAAATCGCCTTTTGGCATCGACTGGGGCCACATCCGGGCGGGTGGGAAGCTGATCGAATAGCGCGGGTGGCCCGACGCGCTGGGCGAGCGCACTCGTTCCCAGCAGACCCGTCATCACGCCAACGATCGGGGCCAGAACCCAGGCACTCCGCGATGGTTTCTGCCACGGTTTCTGCCGCACGAACCTTTTCCCCCAAAGCTTTGCAATCGCGACGCACCATGACACCAAATTTCGCCGCGCGCCAAGCGGAAACAGGGGGCAGCCGCGCCCGTCCCGAAGCACACCGCAACAACTTGTAATCTCACGCAACGGCAGGAAACAAAAACGTCGCTTTGCAGCGGCGGGGCCAATATGGCACGGTCTCGCCCACACAGAAATGCCAAGGGGGGCAAAATGTCTTTGGTAACTGCCGTGATTCTCGCCGCCGGGCTCGGTACGCGCATGAAATCCAGCATGCCGAAAGTGATGCACCCTATCGCCCACCGCCCGATGATCCGGCATATCATCGAGATGCTGGAGGCGGTTGGCGAGCAGACCGATCACGCCATAAAAATCGTGACCGTCATCGGCCCGGACATGCCAAGCCTCGAAGCCGCCGTCGCCCCCCATGCGACCGTCATTCAGCACGAGCGGCGCGGCACGGGCCATGCCGTGCAAATGGCGCTGCCGAAAATGCCCGCCGAGGGCGTCGTTTTAATTCTCGTCGGCGATGCCCCCCTGTTGCGCGCCGAGACGGTGCAGGCGCTTTTGGAGGCTCACCACACGAGCAAGAGTGCCGTTCTGGTTGGTTCCTTCCGCCCGCCACTCGCAACGGGCTTCGGGCGCATCATTCACGGCGCGGATGGTACCGTGCGCCGGATCATCGAAGAAAAAGATCTCGCGCCTGAGCAAAAAGCGATCCCCCTGTGCAACAGCGGGTTCTTCGTTGTCGCCGCCGAGACGCTGCCGAAACTTCTGGCGCACTTGACGCCGAGTAATGCGCAAGGCGAGTTTTATCTGACCGATATCGTCGAGCATGCCGTCTCAGCGGGCCTCAGCGTGCGCGAACTCGAAATTCCGGCGGAAGATGTCTTGGCGGTCAATTCGCGCGCCGAACAGGCTATCGTCGAGCGCATCGCTCAGGATCGCTACCGCGCGGCGGCAATGGCCAACGGCGCGACCCTGCTCGACCCGCAAACCGTTTATTTCGCCGCCGATACTAAGCTAGGCCGCGATGTCATCGTCGGGCAGAACGTCGTTTTCGGTCCCGCTGTGACCGTGGGCGACAATGTCACCATCCACGCCTTCAGCCATCTGGAAGGCGCAAGCGTCGCAGCAGGTGCAATCATCGGTCCCTACGCCCGCCTACGGCCAGGGGCGGCGATTGGCGAGGGCGCGCATATCGGCAATTTCGTCGAAGTTAAAAATTCCACTCTCGGGGCCGGGGCGAAAGCCAATCACCTCACCTATCTGGGCGATGCCGATATCGGCGCGGGCTCGAACATCGGTGCGGGAACAATCACCTGCAATTATGACGGTATTAATAAACACCGCACTATAGTCGGCGCGGGTGCCTTCATTGGCTCCAATACCGCGCTGGTTGCGCCGGTAACGGTCGGGGACGGGGCTTTGGTCGGTGCGGGCAGCACGATTACCAAAGATGTTCCTGCCGATGCCATCGCCGTCGTCCGTGGACCCTTGACCCAAAAGGAAGGCGCTGCCGCTCGCTTCCGCGATAGTCGGCGCGCCATGAAAGCAAAGAAGAAGGATTAAACCCATGTGCGGCATTATCGGCATTCTTGGAACCGACCTTGCGGCCCCGCGCCTGCTGGATGGGCTGCGCCGGTTGGAATATCGCGGTTATGATTCAGCCGGTATCGCCACGCTGGTAAACGGGCAAATCGATCGCCGCCGGGCTGAAGGCAAGCTGCGCAACCTCGATGCCGTGCTTGCCGCCGATCCGCTTCCCGGCGTTCTCGGCATCGGCCATACCCGCTGGGCCACCCACGGCGTTGCCAATACCACCAATGCCCATCCCCACACCAGCGACCGGGTTGCCCTGGTCCATAACGGCATTATCGAAAACTTCCGCCCGTTGCGCGCCGAACTGGAGGCCAAGGGCTATAGTTTCGATACCGAAACCGATACGGAAGTCATCGTTTATCTGCTGACCGATCTGTTGAAGCAGGGCCTCAGCCCGAAGCAGGCGATGGTTCAAGGTATGCAGCGGCTCGACGGCGCTTTCGCCATCGCGGTGCTGGTGACGGGGGAAGACGGTTTGCTGATGGGCGCGCGGCGCGGCTCACCGCTCGCGGTCGGCTATGGCGACGGCGAGATGTTCTTAGGCTCGGACGCTTGGCGCTCGGCCCGCTGACCCGCCGCATTGCCTATCTGGAAGAAGGCGATATCGCCATTCTCTCCCGCGAGAGCGCCGAAATTCTGAATGAAAAAGGCGAGACGGTCGAGCGGCGCATTCAGATTGCTGAACTGTCGGGCGCGATTGTTGGCAAGGGCAACTACAAGCATTTCATGGAAAAGGAAATCCATGAGCAGCCCGCCACCGTTGGCGAGACCCTGAATGGGTTGGTCGATGCGGGCACGCGCGGCGTGGTCCTCCCCGCCCTGCCCTTCGATCTTGCCACGGTGGACCGGGTCACTTTGGTTGCCTGCGGCACCTCCTATTATGCCGCGATGGTGGCGAAATATTGGATCGAGAGCCTCGCGCAAGTGCCGGTGGAACTCGATATCGCCTCGGAATTCCGCTACCGCAATGGCCCGGTGCTGCCGGGAAGCCTCGCGATGTTCGTGTCGCAGTCGGGCGAGACGGTCGATACGCTGGCCGCCCTGCGCTACGCCAAAGCCAAGGGCGCGCATACGGCAGCCGTGGTGAATGTCCCCACCTCCGCGATGGCGCGGGAAGCCGATGTGATGCTGCGCACCCTGGCCGGGCCGGAAATCGGCGTTGCCACCACGAAAGCCTTCACGGCGCAGCTTTCTGTTCTGGCCTGCTTCGCCACCGCGCTTGGGCGCGCACGCGGGCTGATTTCGGCGGACCGCGAAGCCCAGATCACCCAAGCCCTGATGGAAATTCCCGCCCGCCTCGCTGAAGGGCTGGTGAAGCTCCCAAGCCTGCTGACGCCGATTGTGGAAGAAGTGGCTGAAGCCCGCGACGTGCTCTACCTCGGGCGCGGCCTCTCCTACCCGCTGGCGATGGAAGGCGCGCTAAAGCTGAAGGAAATTTCCTATATCCACGCCGAGGGCTATGCCGCCGGTGAAATGAAGCACGGGCCGATTGCCCTCATCGACGAAACCGTGCCCGTGATCGCGCTCGCGCCGGAGGATAGTTGGTTCGAAAAAACCGTTTCCAACCTTCAGGAAGTTGCGGCGCGGCGGGGCCGGGTAATCGTGTTCACCACCAAGCGCGGGGCGGAACATTTGCGCCCGATTGCCGCCCATGTGGTCGAAATGCCGGACATCGATCCGCTGGTCAGCCCGCTGCTCTACGCGCTGCCGGTGCAGATGCTGGCCTATTATGTCGCCGTTCGCAAAGGAACCGACGTGGATCAACCGCGCAATCTGGCGAAAAGTGTCACAGTGGAGTAAACCTCTCTGATGATTACGCCGGTTATCCTCTCCGGGGGCGCGGGAACGCGCCTCTGGCCGCTGTCGCGCAGCCTCTACCCGAAGCAGCTTTTGCCGCTGGTCGGCACCGAATCGATGTTGGTGGAAACCGCGCGCCGGTTTGAAACCCCCGAATTCGGGGCACCGCTGATTATCTGCTCCGATCAGCACCGCTTCATCGTCGCCGAACAGGTGCGCCAAGCCGGAATCACGCCCAGCGGCATCATTCTGGAGCCGGTCGGGCGCAACACCGCCCCCGCCGCCGCCATTGCCGCGCTGGCAGTGGCCGAGCGCGACCCGCAAGGCCTGCTGCTGCTGGCGGCCTCGGACCACGCCATGACCGCGCCCGAGGCCCTTCAAGCCGCCATCGCCCAAGGGCTGAGTGCAGCGCAAGCCGGGCGGCTCGTGACGTTCGGCATTCAGCCGACCCGGCCCGAAACCGGCTACGGTTATATCCAACGCGGCGCGCCCTTGAGCGACGGCGTTTTCGCCATCGACCGTTTCGTTGAAAAGCCCAACCTCGCCACCGCCGAAGCCTATCTGGCCGATGGCGGCTATTGGTGGAACGCCAGCCTGTTTCTGTTCCGCGCCGATCGGTTTTTGGAAGACCTCGGCCAGTTCCGCCCCGATATTCTGGACGCCGCCCAAAAAGCCTTCCAAGCCGCACACGGCGACCTCGATTTCCTGCGCCTCGATGCCGCCGCCTTCAAAGCTTGCCCGAGCGAGAGCATCGATTACGCCGTGATGGAGAAATCCACCCACGGCGCGGTCGTGCCCGTCGATCCCGGCTGGAGCGACGTTGGGGCCTGGACGGCCCTTTGGGAAATCGGCGCGCCCGACGCGAACGGCACGGTTTCCTTGGGCGACGTTTGGACCGAGGGCGCGCGCAATTCTTACCTCCGGTCAGAACCCGATGCGCCACTGATTGCGGCGGTGGGCATCGACAATCTGGTCGTGGTCTCCACCCGCGATGCGGTTCTGGTCGCCCATAAGGATAAGGCCCAGGACGTTAAAAAGATCGTCGATCAACTGAAAGCCGCCGGGCGTTCGGAGGCCGAAAGCCACGCCATCGTCTACCGCCCCTGGGGCAGTTACGAGGGGCTCGTCGCCGCCGACCGCTATCAGGTGAAGCGCATTGTGGTAAAGCCGGGCGAAAAGCTCTCGCTGCAAATGCACCATCACCGCGCCGAACATTGGGTGGTCGTCGCCGGAACGGCGAAGGTGACGCGCGATCAAGAAGAAGTGCTGATTTTCGAAAATCAGTCCATCTATATCCCGATGGGCGCGACGCATCGACTGGAAAACCCCGGCAAGGTGCCGCTGCATCTTATCGAAGTGCAGTCCGGCGCCTATTTGGGGGAAGATGATATCGTCCGCCTCGACGATAAATATGGCCGCAACTGAGGCGGTGAGCGTCGCCGTGGTGCTGGTGTCCTACCACACCGGCCCGGCGCTGTTTGAATGCCTCGACGCCTTGCGCCGCGAGCCCGCGATTGCCGAAATCGCTCTGGTCGATAACGGCAACGACGCCGAAACCCGCGCCCGGTTAGAGGGGTGGCCCGACGCGCGGCTGCGACTGATTTCCGGGCACGGCAATGTGGGGTTCGCCCAGGGCTGCCACCTTGGGGTGACGGCCACCACGGCCCCGCTGCTGCTGCTGCTGAACCCCGACTGCTTGCTCGCCCCCGGTGCGATTGCCGCCCTGCAAACCGCCCTTGCGGCAGAGACCCGCCCGTGGATCGCCACCGTGCGCCTGCTGGAAGCCGATGGACAGGAGCAACGCGGCTGCCGCCGCGCGGCGGGTAGCCCGTTGAATTTTCTGATTGAAGGCTTCGGCCTGGGCAGGCTCTTCCCGCATCTCCGCCTGAACCATCACCAACAGCCGCTCCCTAGCGGCTTGACCGCGACTCCCGCTCTCTCCGGTGCCTTCATGCTGATGCCGCGCACCACCTGGGACGCGACCGGCGGGCTCGATCCGGGTTATTTCCTGCACGTCGAAGATCTGGACCTCTGCGCCCGCCTGCGCCGGATCGGGGGAGCCTGCTGGTTCCTCCCCGCCCCCGCCTGCACGCACATCAAATCGACCAGCAACGCCCCCGCGTGGGTGGTGGAAAAGCACAAGCTCGCCGGCCTCTGGCGCTACTTCCGGCTCTGGTATCCCCTGCCCTGGGTTTGGCGGGCGCTGGTGTGGCTGGCGCTCGCCGGCGGGATTGGAGCGCGGTTGCTGTTGAAGCGGCGTTAAGCGCGTTGGCGAGCCGCTTCAGCCCAGAGTTCCGATCCCAAGGAGCCTTGCAGCAGACCGGGAATATAAATATCGGCATTGATCCGGGGGAAGAAGACGGCAAAACCGGATGGGGAGATTTCCGTTTCGCCCAAATCATCGTCAGAAGCCTGCTCTAACCCCTGCGCCTGTTTGGGCGAAAAGCTTACCTCAACGCCGTTGGACAGCGAGATCACTACCCGCCGCGTGTGACGATTGAACCGCACCTTCACCGCTTGCGGCCACTGCGCCTGTTGGCGCTTCGCCCTTGCCTCGGCCTCGCGGATATCGCTTTCAGTAAGCTCCATGAATCTCACTCCAGGCGGCGCAAAATTTTCCTAGGCTCTGAAGAATATAGTCCCGAATGATTGTTAGTGTCTTGGCCTTAAATCCGAGACTTTCACGCAGTTCGATCGGGCCAGACGGGCTGTTCAACGTGAAAACCGCTTCCATTCCTGGCCCAATGACATGGACGTGCGACGGACGATGATCGTTGGTATAGATGTAAATCCGAAACGGCTCTAAGCCACGATCAACGCACGGCATATATACCCCCGTCGCAGCCCTAAAACGTTATAGGGGGCTCGACCGCCCCACCATCACCGCCACCGTGCCGCCGCCTGATCGTCCTCGGCCTTGGCCGCCACCCATTCCGCCCTGTCAGCGCCCTCTTCCAGCTTCCAGAAGGGCGCTTTCGTCTTCAGCCAATCCATCAGAAAATCCGCCGCCTCGAAGGCCGCGCTACGGTGGGCCGAGGCGGTGGCGACGAAGACGATCGGCTCGCCCGCCGCCAGCCGCCCGAAGCGGTGGATGACCAGCACGGCCTGGAGCGGCCAACGACGCGCGGCCTCTTCTGTGATTGCTTGAACCTGGGCCTCGGTCATGCCCGGATAATGTTCCAGCGTCATCGCGGTGAGCGCCCGCCCGGCATGATCTTGGCCGCGCACAAGGCCGGTGAAGCTGACAATCGCCCCGGCAGCCGATGCATTCTGCGTAAACTGGCTGAGTTCCGCCCCCGGCTCGAACGCCTCGGCCTGGACCCGCGTGACGATCGCCACGCTCACCCGCCCGTCACCGGCGGGAAAAAGGCCACCTCGTCGGTCGGCGCAAAAGCGCTATCGAGATCGGCAAAGACCTGATTGATCGCGGCGCGAATGATCGAGCGGTCCTCGAACACCGCCGCATGGCCGGGCGAAAGCGTGATGAGATGGTCGAGCAGCCCGTTCAACGTCGTCACCCCCGGCGGCGGCGTAATCTCGTCTTCGGCCCGGTTCAGGCGGGACCGCAACCAAGCGAAATAGCGCACGCGCATGGGTTAAGCCTCCTGCTTGGGCCGGTCCATATAGGAGAGGCCCGCGCGCAAATAATCATAGCCGGTAATGAGGGTCAGCAGGGCCGCGAGCGCAAGGCCGACCATGCCGATTTCTTCCAAATAGAAACCCGCAGGCCCATAGGGGCCGACCATGACCACGCCGAGCGCCACCATCTGAATCGCGGTCTTCCATTTGGCGAGGCGCGAGACGGGCACGGAAATCCGCAGGCCCGCCAAAAACTCGCGTAGGCCCGACACGAGGATTTCCCGCCCGAGGATAATGAGGGCCGCAATCACCATCACCCCGCCGATATGCTGCTGCGCCACCAGCACCAGCAGAATCGCCGCCACCAGCAGCTTATCGGCAATCGGATCAAGAAAGCGGCCAAAGTCGGACTGAAGCTGGCGTTGGCGGGCGATATGGCCGTCGAGCCAATCGGTAATACAGGCGAGGGCGTAGACCGTGGCCGCACTCCACGCGCCCCAGGGGCCGGGAATATACATCAGCAGAACGACCAACGGGATCGCGGCGATGCGCGAAAGGGTGAGAAGATTCGGTAGGTTATACATCCGTCTCGATCACCCTTCAGCGGCGCGCAGCGTCAAGCGCGCGCATTCTATCCGCGCCCGGCGCATCCCGCCACCCTGCAAACTACGCCCCGCCATGAAAATGATCGTAGATCTTTTTGGCGACGGTTTTGCTAATGCCCGGCACCTGCTCCAAATCGCTGAGCCCCGCCCGCGTGATCGCCCGCACCGAGCCAAAATGATGCAGCAGCGCCCGGCGGCGATTGGGGCCAATGCCCGCCACCTCATCCAGTTCTGATTTAATCTGGCTCTTCTGGCGCTTCGCCCGATGGGTACCGATGGCGAAACGATGGGCTTCGTCGCGCAGGCGCTGGATGTAATACAGAACCGGATCTTGCGGCGGTAGTTTGAACGGGGCGATGCCGGGCCGGTAGAAATCCTCGCGGCCCGATTCGCGGTCGTGCCCCTTAGCGATGCAGACGATGGGCACATCCATGACCCCTGCTTCTTCCATCACCTTCACCGCCGCGCTGAGCTGTCCCGCGCCGCCGTCGATCACCAGCAGGTCCGGCCAGGAGCCGCCCTGCCGCTCCGGGTTCTCCTTCAGCGCGCGGGCAAAACGCCGGGAGAGGACTTCGCGCATCATGCCGAAATCGTCGCCGGGGGTGAGTTCCTCATTCTTGATCGTCCAGGTCCGGTAGGCGTTCTTCTGGAACCCCTCCGGCCCGGCGACGATCATCGCGCCGATAGCGTTGGTGCCCTGGATATGGCTGTTATCATAGACCTCGATGCGCTGGGGCGGCGCGGACAGGGCGAAAATCTGCGCAACCCCCTCCAGCAGTTTCCGCTGGGTGGCCGATTCGGCCAGGCGGCGTTCCAGCGCATCCTCGGCGTTGGTCACGGCGTGCTTCACCACATCGGCCTTGCTGCCGCGTTTGGGGACTTGCAACGCGACTTTTCGCCCGGCTTTTTGCGAAAGCGCTTCCGAAAGCCAAGATTCTTCCTCGACGGGATCGCTCAGCAGCAGCAAGGCGGGCGGAATACGCTCGTCGTAAAACTGGGCGATGAAGGCCGCAAGAATCTCTCCCGGCGCGATTTGATCGTCGTGGCTGGGGTAATAGGCGCGGTTGCCGTAATTGCTGCCGTTGCGGAAAAAGAAGACCTGCAAGCAACTCTGCCCGCCAACCTGGGCCAGGGCGAAAATATCGGCGTCGCCAAAGTCGAGCGTATTAATATCTTGCCGCGCCAGGATGGTGGAGAGCGCCCGCAGCCGGTCGCGGAACTTGGCGGCGGCCTCATACTCCAAATCGGCGGCGGCGGCCTGCATTTGCGCATTCAGCTTCTCGTGAATATCGCGGCTGCGGCCCGATAGCACCGCCCTACTGCTCTCGATCAAATCGGCATAGTCCGCCTCGCTGACCTTGCCGACGCACGGGGCACAGCAGCGCTTGATTTGATACTGCAAACAGGGCCGTGTGCGGCTGGCAAACATCGCGTCGGTACAGGTGCGCAGCAGGAACGTCCGCTGCAACGCCTGCACGGTGCGCTCCACCGATCCCGCCGAGGCGAAGGGGCCGAAATAATCGCCCTTCCGGGTGCGCGCCCCGCGATGCTTGGTGAGCTGCGGGAAAGCGTGATCGCCGGTGACAAGAATGTTCAGGAAGCTTTTATCATCGCGCAGCAGCACATTATAGCGCGGCAGCAGCTTTTTGATGAGATTGGCTTCCAGCAGCAGCGCTTCCACCTCGGTATGGGTGGTAATGATCTCCATCGAAACCGTTTCGGCCACCATGCGTCTAATCCGCATCGGCAACCCATTCGGGTTGACGTAGTTGGCGACGCGCCGCCGCAACTGCCGCGCCTTGCCGACGTAGAGCACGTCCCCGTCAAAGTTAAGCATCCGATAAAACGCCGGGGCTGAGCGGTAAGGTTTCGACCATGCGCGCGACCACCCCCGCCCCCCGCTCGAAGGAGACCGGCGGGCGAATCGGCAACGCTATGGGGGGCGTCGGAACGGGGGGGAGATCAGCGTTCATAGAAGGATAAAAAGACCGAGTCGCTTGCGAATCAAGGGGCTGGAGGCAGGGGCTACGACAATCCACGATTCCTGTGGATAAGTCTGTGGAGAAGGACCGAATACAATGCGCACAGGGGCAGGACTCTAGGCGACTCGGGGCGTTGCATAATTTTTGGGCACGATCTTTAACTTTCTGATTTTATTGATTTTTACTGATTCCGAAACAACGCATTCCCGCCTTCGTGTCGAGTAGCAGCCCTGATGAGTCGAAGATTTATCCCTTGACAGGGAATCGCGCGACGCTGTGAACAATCCCCCTTGACGGGGGTCTGGAATTGGGGGTTGGCGGGGTCTTTTGAGAGCTAATCGCAAAACCCGTCCTTACCCGGCGGAACGTTCAATCTCCACACCGACCGCGCGGGCATCGGGCATCACGGCGCGCTTTTCGACCCGCACCCGCGCCGTGCGCACCCGCCCGTCGACAAGGCAGAGCCGGGCGATGCGGTCAGCCAAAGTTTCCACCAGATTAACCCGGCTTCCCGTGACCAGCGCGCGGATCTCATCGGCCAGGGTCGCATAGCAGACCACGGCGGCCAGATCGTCCGAGCCCGGCTCGGTTTCCGTCACCAGCAAATCGACCGAAACGGCGATGGGTTGCAGCACGCCCTTTTCTTCCGGGTAAACGCCAATCTCGGCCATCAGGTCGAGGTCGTGGATATACAGCCGCCGCAGCCCCTGGGTGGGGCGTAGGGGCGAATCGACGCGGCCCAAGGTGGTCAGGGCGGCGGGCAAGGACAGATCGGTCATGCACAAAGATTCCTGAGCACGAAAAGCGGCGGTATGGGCGAAAGCAACAGCCCCGGTTTGTTCTTACCCTCTAGCCGCCTTGGCCCGCGCGCGCTAGTGTCATTCGCTCTTAAAAAGGGATAGCTGCTATGGCAACTTCGTTGCGCGATCATCCTTTGGGCGGGGTGCGGGTTCATCGGGCCGACTATGATTGGCCCAAAAGCGGCGCAAAGCTTGAGCTTGTGTCGGAGTATCGCCCGGCGGGCGACCAGCCAGCGGCGATTACCGAACTGCTCAAGGGCTTGTCGGAAGGCGAGCAAAGTCAGGTGCTGCTCGGCGTAACCGGCTCGGGGAAGACCTTTACCGTCGCCCACGTCATCCAGCAGGTGCAGCGCCCGACGCTGATTCTCGCGCCGAACAAAACGCTCGCGGCGCAACTCTATGGGGAAATGAAGAGCTTCTTCCCCAATAATGCCGTGGAATATTTCGTTTCCTATTACGATTATTATCAGCCGGAAGCCTATGTGCCCCGCACCGATACCTATATCGAAAAAGAATCGACGATCAACGAACAGATCGACCGCATGCGCCACGCCGCCACGCGCGCGCTGCTGGAACAGCGCGACGTGATTATCGTCGCCTCGGTTTCCTGCATCTACGGTATCGGCTCGGTCGAAACCTATTCGAGCATGACGGTCGATCTCGCGCTCAATCAGAGCTTCGAGCGCACCGCCCTAATCCGCCGCCTGTCGGAGCTTCAATATAAGCGCAACGACGCGGGCTTCGGGCGCGGCACCTTTCGCGTGCGCGGCGATACCATCGAACTCTTCCCGGCCCATTATGAGGATCGGGCGTGGCGCATCTCGCTCTTCGGCGACGAAATCGAAGGGCTGCATGAGATCGACCCGCTCACCGGCGAAAAGATCACCGCGCTCGAAACCGTGCGCATTTACGCCAACAGCCATTACGTCACCCCGCGCCCAACGCTCAATCAGGCGATTAAGCAGATCAAGCAGGATTTGAAGCTGCGCCTCGGTGAATTCGTCGAGACCAACAAGCTTCTCGAAGCCCAGCGCATCGAGCAGCGCACCCAGTTCGATCTGGAGATGCTCGAAGCCTCCGGCTTCTGTTCGGGCATCGAAAACTATTCGCGCTATCTGTCGGGCCGTGCCCCCGGCGAGCCGCCGCCGACGCTGTTCGAATATCTGCCGCCCGATGCGCTGCTGGTCATCGATGAAAGCCACGTCACGGTGCCGCAGTTGGGCGCGATGTATAAGGGCGACTTTGCGCGCAAATCCACCCTGTCGGACTTCGGCTTCCGCCTGCCCTCTTGCATGGATAACCGCCCGCTGAAGTTCGAGGAATGGGAGGAGCTGCGCCCGCAAACCATCTTCGTTTCGGCCACCCCCGGCCCGTGGGAGCTGAACGAGACGCAAGGCATCTACGCCGAACAGGTGGTGCGCCCGACCGGGCTGACCGATCCCGTCTGCATCATTCGCCCGACCGAACATCAGGTCGATGATCTCATCGCCGAGTGCAAGGCCGAAGCTGCCAAGAATAGCCGCGTGCTGGTAACGGTGCTCACCAAGAAAATGGCCGAAGCCCTCACCGAATATATGACCGAAGCCGGGCTCAAGGTCCGCTACGTCCATTCGGACGTGGATACGTTGGAGCGTATCGAGATTATCCGCGATTTGCGCTTGGGTGTGTTCGACGTGCTCATCGGCATCAATCTGCTGCGCGAGGGGCTCGATATTCCCGAATGCTCCACCGTCGCCATTCTGGATGCGGATAAGGAAGGCTATTTGCGTTCGCGCACCTCCCTCATCCAGACCATCGGCCGCGCCGCCCGCAATGTCGAAGGCCGCGCGTTGCTCTACGCCGACCGCATCACCAACAGCATGGAAGCCGCCATCGGCGAAACCAACCGCCGCCGCGAGAAGCAGCAGGCCTATAATGCCGCCAACGGCATCACGCCCGAAAGTATCCGCAAATCCATCGGCGATGTGCTCTCGTCAGTCTTCGAACGCGGCGACCATCTCAACGTCGATACCGGCCCAGATCATAGCTTCGGCAAAGACCTGAAAACCTATATGGCCGAGCTTGAGAAGAAGATGCGCGACGCCGCCGCCAATCTGGAGTTCGAAGAAGCCGCCCGCCTGCGCGACGAACTCCGCCGCCTGGAAGCCCGCGACCTCGGC
>NZ_LAJY01000150.1 GCF_000963705.1 Elstera litoralis
GAAACGCGAAGCCGCCGGCAGCATCGCCGGACACGAAGGCGCAGTTCTTCGGGCATTGATCGGCGGGGATCAGCGGCGGCGAGAAGCTCTTCGTGCCGCCGAATTCGCTGAGATGGGAGGGGCGGGCGCGGCCCCAATTGTCTTTCAGAATCGTATTGGCCAGCAATCCCGGCCCGAGCCCGACGGCGAGCAGCAGAAAGGCGGCTTCCCGGCCCGTCACGCGGCGGGCGAGCCAAAAGCCGATTGCGCCCAGGGGAATCAGCGCGACGAGGAAGGGCACGGCATCGTGTAGGAACTGGAAGGGCGCGGCCTGCCCGAGCACGAACCCGGCACCGGGCCGATAGCCGAGGGCGGCGACGCTGCGGTCGATCTCCGGCACGGCGATGAACAGCGCCCCCAGCAGCGCTGCGGCACAGAAGACCAAAACTGCGCGCATGAATTAGCCCGCGCGCCTAAAGAAAGTGACCGTCACCCATCGCCCCTTGGAGTAATTATAGCCCCGATCGATGCTCAGCGCCTCCACGGGCAGCTTGGCCGCCTCGGCAGCTTCGCGGAACTTGGTGATGTCGCGGTCGCCGATCAAGGCAAGATCGGCCTGCCGGTCGGCCAAAAGTTGGGCGGCGGTGGCCGCATCGGTCAGACGGGTCGTGGTTTGGGTCAGAAAAACAAGGCTCGGTTCGGCATAGCCCGCCGCCACCAGCCGCGCGCCGGGGGCAAGCGTCTCGGCCTGGGCGGCCAAGCTGCGCGATAGAAAGAAGCCGGAACTGGCGGGCAGCACGCCCGAAAGCAGCGCGCCATAGCCGAGCGCGGCGACCGTAATCGCGCTCACGAGGGCCGGAGCCCCCGCGCCAATCCACACCCAGCGCAGGGTAAGCCCGCCGCCAATGAGGAAGACGGCGGCAGCGATCAGCGCCAGCGGGTTCAGCGCGTGATCCAAATACAGCCCGATCCCGACCGACACGATTGCCAGCAGCAGCGCCGCCAGTCCCCACAGCAGTTGCGAAATGCGGGCCGTCCACGGTGTTACCTGATGCACTACCGCCGTCAGCGCGAAGCGGGCGACCAAGAGCGCCAGCGCCGGATAGAGCGGCAGCACGTAATGGGGCAGCTTGGTTGGGATCAACTCGAAAATCAGCCAGCAGGGAAGAACCCAGGCGAGGGCGAAGCGCACCAACGGGTCGAGCCGGGTTTGCCAGGCCGCGCGGAGGGCGGGGATCAAGAGCAGTGTGCCGGGAAAGAAGGTCACGGCGAGCAGGGCCAGATACAGGCCCGGCGGTGCGCCGTGGCCTTCCTGGCTGCCGATCAACTTTGGCAGCAGGTCGCCGCGAATGGCATCGACGAAAAAATTCCCGCCCGTCGCCGTGCTGCCGCCGCCCGGCTGGGCCAGAATGGCGAGGGTCCAGGGCGCGACGATCAGGGCGGCGAGCGGCAGGCCCATCAGCGGGCGCAGGCGCTTCAGCCATCCCCAGGATTTATCGGCAAACCCGAGGGCCAGCAGCGTGACGCCGACCACCATCGGCACCACGGGGCCTTTCACTAGAATCGCCGCCCCCAGCGCGCCCCAGAACAGGGCCGTATAGCGCAGGGGCAGAGCGACCTCCTCGCCGGCGGGCCGATAGGCGCGCAGCAGCGCCATTTGCGCGCCGACGGTGCAGGCGAGCAGGGCGGCGTCGGTCTTGGCGAGATGGGCTTCGACAACGGTCAGTAGCGTCGACGCCAGCAAGGAGGCGGCGAGAAAAGCCGTCGCAGGGTCGGTCTGTCGGCGCAGGCCCGCGAACAGCAGCAGCACGGCGGCGGTGGCCGCCAACGCCGAGGGCAGACGATAGGCCCCGATGGGGGCTTCCGCGCCGCCGAACAGATGGGCGGACGCCGCCTGAGCCCAATAGATGCCGATCGGCTTCTTATTGCGCGGCTCATGCTGGAAGGAGATGCGGATATAATCGCCGCTCTCAATCATCTGGCGGCTGGCTTGAGCGAAGCGCGCTTCGTCGCGGTCGAACGGCGGCAGCGTCAGCAGGCCCGGCAGAAACAGCACGAGGCAGAGCGCCAGCAGCCCTGCCCAGGGGCCGACCCCTTGGGTAAGCCTTAGCCAGCGGGGATTTTCTTCCGGCGAGGAGCCCCCCGACCGGCGCGAGGGAGGCGGCCCAGGCACGGGCGAATGGGGCGTTTGGCGCAGCAGACGAATCATAGGGGGGTCATACGCTTTTCTGATCCGGCGGAAAAGCCCCTGCGGGAAACAAGGCCGCAACCGCAGCGGCAGCCCGCCCGGTTTCGTCGAACGGCGGCGGTACCGTCTCGATTAGCACGCCCGTGAAGGGCCGAACGAGGCCCAAACTCTCCAACCTGCGATGAAAGCGGGCGAATTTGCCCGGTTTACCCGGCAGATCAATGCGATAGACCGGCCTGCCCGTGCTGGCGGCTTCCGAGAGCATCGAGACGCTGTCGCCCGTCACCAGCAGATGATCGGCGAGCGCCAGCAGGGGGAGATAGGGGTTTTCGCCGGTTCCATCCCACCAGAAATGCGGATAGGGCCGAAGGGCGGCTTGCAGCCGGGCTATGGCGTCGGGTGGGGTGCGCCGCGACGGGGTGATCGCCAAGCGCGCGCCCGTTTCGGCCAGGGCAGCGAGATTGCGCGCCAATCGGTCGGCGGTGGCAGAATCGAAGCGATAGCGCGCGCTATTGCCGCCGAGAAGCACGGCGACGAAGGGTTTTCCGGCGGCGTGCGCCTCGGCCTTCAGCGCCGCGAGATCGGCGGGCGGCTGCGCTTTGGCCTCGGCCAGACGGGCAGCGGAAATGCGATGGGGGGCACCGGCGAGCGCCACCAGATTTTCGCCCGCGAGCCCATCATGAATCGGCGCGATGACTAAATCGAAGCGCGCCAGCGGCAGCCGGGGGTTCTGGAGCGCCACGACGCGGGTTTTACCGTGGCTCACGCGCCGAATCGCGGCGGCGGGGGCCACGGCACTACGGCCAGCGGCGATGACCAGATCGGGCCAGGGCGGCGCGAGCGGCGGGATCAAGGCGGCAATGACGCAGCGGATACCGAAGAATTCCCACAGGCGCGCGGGCAGAAATTTGAACGGAACTATCGCGCGGGCGCGGTGTTCCTGAACGTCAAGCGGCCTCGGCAAAAGCCCCGCCAATCTTTCGGCCAAACCGCGCGCTTGATTGAGCGTCCCCGCCTTATCGTCGCACAGGAGCCACACCGTCAGCGGCGGCAGAGCCGACGAAAGCCGGGGATCGGAGGGGGAGAGGGGCTGCGAATTGGGCATGACGTAACCGAATAGAGAGGTTATAAGAAATTATATGTCTAGAAACCCCAAGAGCGGATCGTAAAAATGCGACAAATCAAGTTGGACCGGATCGATCGGCGGATCCTCCGCGATCTCCAGGCCGACGGGCGCATGACGAATGTGGAACTGGCGCAACGGGTGGGCATCTCCGCGCCGCCGTGCCTGCGCCGGGTTCGCGCTCTGGAAAAATCCGGTCTCATCCGGGGCTATCACGCCGATATCAACCCGGAAGCTTTGGGCTTCGGGGTGACGGTTTTCGCCCAGGTCGGCCTGTCCAGTCAGTCGGATGTCGATCTGCGTGCCTTCGAAGAGATGGTCTCCCACTGGGCGGAAGTGCGCGAATGTGCCCTGCTGACCGGCGATGTGGACTATCTGCTGAAAGTCGTCGCCCAGGATTGGGAGGATTATCAGCGTTTCCTCACCACCAAACTGACGGCGGCCAAGAATGTCGCCCATGTCCGCTCGGCGTTGGTGATGCGCACGACCAAAGATATGCCGGGCGTGCCGATCGACATCGACGAGGCCGACGGCAGCCATAGCTGATCTCAAGCAAAAAGGGCGGCGCGCGGGCCGCCCTTTTTGATTTAAGTCCCTCGGTTAGCTGAAGCTAATACCGACGATCTCATAGGATTTCGAGCCGCGCGGCGTGGTGACTTCCACCGAATCCCCGACCGACTTGCCGATGAGGGCACGGGCCAGCGGAGCCGTGATCGACAGCAACCCGGCTTTCACATCGCCCTCATACTGCCCGACGATCTGGAAGTTTTGCTCTTCGCCGGTGTCCTCGTCGGCCAGATTGACGTTCGCCCCGAATTTAATGGTCGAGCCGGTCAATTTGCTGGGATCGATGACATCGGCGCGCGAAATCACATCCTCCAATTCGGCCACACGGCCTTCGATGAAGCTTTGCCGCTCGCGCGCCGCCGCATACTCGGCGTTTTCCGACAAATCGCCATGCTCGCGCGCTTCGGCGATGGCACGGATCACCGCTGGGCGCTCCACCGTCTTCAAATGCTTCAACTCTTCTGTCAGCCGTGCGTAGCCGCTGGCTGTCATCGGCACCTTTTCCATGCCCTATTAACCTCTCCGGTCCGGCTATCTCATACGGTCAGATCTGCGCCCGGAAGCGCGGCCTACTGAGTGGGCGCGGAGAATAATCCGCCCGCGCGCGCGATACAAGCTGCGTTGCACACGCGGCCGTCGCTTTCCAGTCACAGCCCCATCACGCCCCGCTGCCGAGGCGGCGGTTCGGGAAAGAGCGAGGGGCGATATGGTCTCTTGCCTTAACGAATATGCTTCCCTTAAAATGCCATATGGTTTTTCTGTGATCGGTCCCCCGCTTTTCGGGGCCGGGGTGCAGTGAGGACAGAGGATCTGCCGCCGATGAGTGAGGATAGCCGGTCTCGTTTGGCTCGGGAATTGATGGCCACGCTCAAGGTTGACCATGAGCGGGCGCAGCGGAGTCGCGCGATTTCCAGCCAGTTCGATGCCGCCGATGAATTCGACCGGCAGGAACGCGCCCTGGATCGTTCGGGCGGGGGTGCGCCGCGTCCAGGCGCGGGTCGTATGAAAGAAGGTATGGCCGTTGCCGCGCGCACGGAGAATACCGCCAAGGATGGCCAGGGTCTCGCCGCCCATCAGAAGCGCGATAACCGCCGCTTTACCGACCCGGTCTTACGCATCGGCATTTTTCACGATAGCTTCGAGACGATCGATTGGTCGCTCGGCGGCGTGATGGTCGGCAATTACGTGGGCGAGTTGAAGGCGAACAACCGCTTCCAGATTACCTTTACGGTGGCGAGCGCTAAGGCAGGCGCGGCCTATTATGCCGCGCAGGTGCGCGTTATTCGCGTCGATCCGCGTAAGCGTACCCTGTCGCTGAAGTTCGAGAAACTGGCATCGGGCGCGTTCGATTTCCTCTCCGGTTTGCAGTTGCAGCAGGCCCGCAAGCGGATGTCCTAAGCGTCTTATTATTGGAAGATCGATGAATTAACGCCCCCCGGAGACTTCGGGGGGCGTTTTTTTATTGCTGCACTGCACCTAAAAACTGCACTGAGGTGCGACAATCCGCGCGCCAAGATTGCGGCATTTCCTTGTCGCGTTCCGAATATAACCTCTGTACCGTCTGAATGGATGTTTTGTTTCCGGTGGCCTTCCTACTCGGAAATAAAGCCACCAGACAAAATATAAAGATAAAGTTTAGGGAGTCAGAAATGTCCAGCATAGCACGGGGCGCTCCGGCGACCACCCCGGCGGAGGA
>NZ_LAJY01000151.1 GCF_000963705.1 Elstera litoralis
CCATTGATTAGGTTTTGTAGACTTACAAGGCCATCTACATAGCGACCAGAAAATAAAACCCTCTCCCGGTCTTTACAGATGACAGAGGCATAAAGTTGACTTCGTAAAAAAATCGCCATGATACTCTCGCATCAAGAGGCCATCCCTTTAGAACCACTCCTCAGGAGTGTCGGCCACAAAATCTCACACCGAGGGTTGTGCAGTCAATTACATAAAAATTAAAAGTTGTGACTATTTTAGGTCGCAGAGCATGCCCCCTCTAGCCTTAAAGAGCAGGGATTTAATTTAAAATTTCTTATATTTTTATATGAGGAAATTTTTACCCGTAGAGAGCGCGCGCACGCGCCTCAAACGCCGATACCATGCGTTTTACCGCTTCGTTGAACAGCGTCTCGATAATCTTTTGCAGCATGCGATTGTGGAACTCGAAATCCACGTAGA
Source organism: Elstera litoralis (assembly GCF_000963705.1). Lineage (GTDB taxonomy): Bacteria > Pseudomonadota > Alphaproteobacteria > Elsterales > Elsteraceae > Elstera > Elstera litoralis. The sequence goes on from NZ_LAJY01000151.1 coordinate 442, forward strand.
AATCCAACTCCGTCTGCCCCGGCGCGTCGGGCACGGCACGAAAAATCCAGTGATTGTTGAGATATTTAAACGGGCCTTCGGCATAGGCCACGTCAATACGAAAATTCGCCGGGTCGAGCGTGACATTACTGGTGAAGCGCTCGCGCACCACCTTATAGCCGATAATCAGATCGGCGCGGATATGCGCATCCGAGCGCTCGCGGATACGGGCGGCGAGGCACCAGGGCAGAAACTCAGGATAGCGCCCGACGTCGGCCACCAGATCGTAAAGCTGCTGCGGGGTATAGGGCAGAAGCCGCTTTTCGGCGTGGGTCGGCATGGCCGCTTAGGCCGAAGCTCTCGCTAACTGCGCCTCGCGCGCGGCCCGCATCTGCGCGAAATCCTCCCCGGCATGGTAGGAGGAACGCGTCAGCGGCGAGGACGCCACCATCAGAAAGCCCTTGCCGTAGGCCTGAGTTTTATAGCTGGCGAACTCGTCCGGGGTGACGAATCGATCCACCGCCGCGTGCTTCGGGGTGGGCTGCAAATATTGACCGATGGTGAGGAAATCAACCTCCGCCGACCGGAGATCGTCCATCACCTGCAAAATCTCTTCGCGGCTTTCACCGAGGCCGACCATCACGCCCGACTTGGTGAAAATCGACGGGTCGAGCCGTTTGACTTCCGAAAGCAGCCGTAGCGAATGGAAATAGCGCGCGCCGGGGCGAATGGTCGGGTACAGGCGCGGCACGGTCTCAAGATTATGGTTGAACACGTCCGGGCGCGCCTCGACCACCACTTCAATCGCGCCATCTTTGCGCATGAAATCGGGGGTCAGCACTTCGATGGTCGTTTGCGGCGAGCCGGCGCGCACCGCCCGGATAACGCGGGCGAAATGATCGGCCCCGCCATCGTCGAGATCGTCGCGGTCAACCGAGGTGATGACCACATGGGCGAGGCCCATCCGGCTGACGGCTTCCGCCACATGCTCGGCTCGTGCGGGTCGAGCTTATCGGGCCGTCCGGTCGCCACATTGCAAAAGGCACAGGCGCGCGTGCAGACATTGCCTAAGATCATCACGGTCGCGTGCTTCTTGGCCCAGCATTCGCCGATATTCGGGCAAGCCGCCTCTTCGCACACGGTATTGAGCTTCAAGTCCCGCATCATCTGGCGGGTCTGATTATATTCAGCCGAGACCGGCGCTTTCACCCGAATCCAATCGGGTTTCCGTTGGATGGGATTATCGGGCTTGTTGGCCTTTTCCGGGTGGCGGAGTGCGGCGGCAGCAGCCTTATCGGTCATCATCCAAATCCCTTCGCGGCGTTGTGTCCGCGTCATAAACGCTCCGATGAAATGGAGCAAGGCGTTCGTTCTGTCAGGGGCGCGGCCCCCAACACCCCCGCCCAAGGGCGGCGGCCCTTGGGGAACCCGATCTCTATTAAGTAAATTAGAAAAAGGGATTCTCAAGGGGTAAGCCCCTTGAGCGGCGTTCAGAGGCGGACCCTCTGCGTGTTCCAGCGACAATACAAAGACGGCGAGGCCTGTGAAAGCGCCCCGCCGTCATGCCTCACCTGTTAGAAATGGATCGCCCGACCGTAGGCGTCCAGAACCGCTTCGTGCATCATTTCCGAGAGGGTAGGATGCGGGAAGACCGTGTGCATCAGTTCCGCTTCGGTCGATTCCAGCGTGCGCGCGATGGCGTAACCCTGGATCAGTTCGGTCACTTCCGCGCCAATCATATGCGCGCCCAGCAGCTCACCCGTTTTGGCGTCGAAGACCGTCTTGACCAAGCCTTCCGGCTCGCCCAGGGCAATCGCCTTGCCGTTGCCCATGAAGGGGAAACGCCCGACCTTCACACTATAGCCCGCCGCCTTGGCTTTCGCTTCGGTCAGACCGACCGAGGCGACTTGCGGCTGGCAGTAGGTGCAGCCCGGCACATTGCTGGTATCGAGCGGGTGAACATCACCGACGCCGAAGATTTTTTCGACGCAGATCACGCCTTCGTGGCTGGCCTTGTGGGCAAGCCAGGGCGGGCCCGCGAGATCGCCGATGGCGTAAACGCCGGGCTCGCCGGTGCCGCAATAATCGTCGATAACCACATGGGATTTTTCGACTTTTACCGCGGTGCCTTCAAGGCCGATATTCTCGACATTGCCGACGATGCCAACGGCGAGAATCACCCGGTCCACGGTGATGGCCTGGGTTTTACCGCCCTGCTCCACCGTGACTGTGACGTTATTTGCGCCCTTAGTGATGCTTTTGGTCGCGGCCCCGGTGAGGATTTTCATCCCCTGCTTCTCGAAGCTCTTACGGGCGAAGGCCGAGATTTCCTCGTCTTCCGCCGGAAGAATCCGGTCGACCATTTCGACCACCGTTACATCGGCCCCCAGCGTCTTGTAGAAGCTGGCGAATTCGATGCCGATGGCCCCGGAGCCGACGACGAGGAGCGACTTCGGCATGACGTCCGGCACCATCGCTTCGCGGTAGGTCCAGATCAGTTTACCGTCCGGCTCCATCCCCGGCACCGAACGCGCGCGGGCACCGGTGGCAAGGATAACGTGCGGCGCGGTCAATTCGCCCGCCGCTGCCCCGGCCTTATCTGTCAGCGCAATCTTACGATCCGCCCCGGCCTTGCCCGCGAGGGTGCCGTAAGCGTCGAAGACCGTCACCTTGTTCTTTTTCAGCAAATGCTTGACGCCGCCCGAAAGCTGGGCCGCAACCTTGCGGCTGCGCTCCACAATTTTCGGCAGGATCACATTCACGTCACCCTTCACCTCAAGGCCGAAGTCCTTGGCGTGATTGATGAGGCTGAAGATTTCCGACGAGCGCAGCAGGGCTTTCGTCGGGATACAGCCCCAGTTGAGGCAGATACCGCCGAGATGCTCGCGCTCGACCAGCGCCACCTTCTTGCCCAGTTGCGCCGCGCGGATGGCGGCGACATAGCCGCCGGGACCGCCGCCGACGACGATCAGATCAAACTTCGTTTCTGCCATGATCCGACCTTTCCTAGAGCATCATCGAGAGCGGATCTTCGATCAGCCCCTTGAAGGCTTGCAGCCATTCCGCCCCCAGCGCGCCATCGACGACGCGGTGATCGACCGACAGGGTGCAGCTCATCTGGGTTTCGACCGCCAGCGCGCCATTGCGCACAACCGGCCGCTGTTCGCCCGCGCCAACGGCGAGGATGCAGGACTGCGGTGGGTTGATGATCGCGGCGAACTCGCGGATGCCGAACATGCCAAGGTTTGAGATGGAGAAAGTGCCGCCGGTAAACTCTTCCGGCTTCAGCTTGCCCGCCTTTGCCCGACCGGCCAGATCTTTGATTTCCGCCGAAATCTCGGCGAGGCCCTTCTTATCCGCATCGCGGATGATCGGGGTGATGAGCCGCCGGGGATCGAGACCGCAACGGCGATATCGACGCCCTTGAAGAGCATCAGCCCTTCGTCGGACCAAGCGGCATTGGCGTTCGGCACCTTTTTCAAGGCGAGGGCCGAGGCGCGGATAATCATGTCGTTGACCGACAGTTTTATCCCCGACTTTTCGCCACGCGCGTTGAGGTCCGCACGCAGTTTTAACAAGGCGTCGAGCCCGATATCCACGGTCAGGTAGAAATGCGGCACCGACTGTTTGGCTTCGGTCAGGCGGCGCGCGATGGTTTTGCGCATCGAGGAATGCGGCACCAGCTCGAAGGCCGGAAGGCCGAAGGTCTGCACGGGAGCCGGGGCAGGTTTTGCCACCGATGCCGGCGCAGCAGCAGCGGCGGGAGCAGGAGCTGCGGCAACAGGGGTA
>NZ_LAJY01000152.1 GCF_000963705.1 Elstera litoralis
ATCATTTTCTGCGCTTCGGCGCGCGCGAGCTGCGCAATCCGAATGCTATTTTCGATTCTAAATATTACGCCGAAAATAATATCGACGTGCTGAATGCCGTGAACAAGGGCGTCTTCAGCAGCGTTTACGAACATTACGCGCTGATCGGTGTTTATGAGGCGCGCGTACCGAATGCAAGCCTAGCCACCTTCAACGCGCAGGCCTATCTTGCGGCGAACCCCGATGTGGCGGCGGCGATTAATGCGGGTGTGTTTAAGAACGCCATCCAACATTATGTGATGTTCGGCGTCGATGAGGGGCGCGTGTCGAGCACGGCGGGCGGGGCCTTCAACCTCACCGCCAGCACGGTGAACCTCAATAGCACCAGCTCCAACCTCGGCACCGATAAATCGGGGACGAAAACCTACCTGTCGGCGAATAACGACACCATCGGCGGTGGCAGCTTCCTGTCGTCAGCGGTGATTATTTCCGACGGATCGACCAGCGATAACGATAGTCTTGCGGCGTTCGTAACCAGCAATATCGCGCGCCGATTGTGCAGAATATCGAAACGATCACGCTGCAAAGCTTTGGCGGTACTATGTCGTTCGGGGCGATTTCCGGCGCGAAGTCGGTGACGATCTCCGGCACCAGCTTTACCGGCACGTCGATGCTGGGCGGCTCGCTCGATCCCACGGCGCTGCTGATCGCGGCCCCGACCTACACGCTGAACGGCGTGAACGGCGCGCAAAGCTTTACCCTGGTCGGCGATAGCGCCGCGTCGAACGTGCTGTCGCTGAACCTCAACAATGTGACCTCCGGCTCCAGCATCGCCTACGGCAATGCGACCGGGCTCGAAGTGCTCGATCTCACCACGACCGGCGCGAACGCGACCCAATTGGGCGCGATCAATACGATTGCGGCGACGGTGAATATCAAAGGCACCGGCTCGCTGACGCTGACTGACAGCGGCAATGCCGGGGTTGCCACCAAGATCGTCGCCAGCACCTACGGCGGCACCTTCGCCTATGTCGATGGCGGCGTGGCGCATTCGGTGACGGGCAGCGCCGGGGCGGATAGCTTCACTTTCGCCGGGGTGGGTGTATTGACGACCAGCGATACCATTGACGGCGGCGCGGGCGCGGATACGATTATCAATAGCGGCTGGAGTTCGACGGCGGACCTCGACAATGTGACCAATGTCGAAACGCTGACGCTGACCGGCTCGAACCTCGCCTTCAGCTATGTCGCCAAAGATTCGCTGGTGACGGCAGGGGGCTCCCTCACGGTGAATGCCGCCGGGTCGACCGGCACGGCAACGCTGCTTTGGAACGGTAGTGCCGAAAGCAATGGTGCGTTCAACGTGACCGGCACCGGCAACAACGATTCGCTTCTGGGCGGTATCGGCAACGATACGCTGACGGGCGGCGCCGGGGCCGATACGCTGGAAGGCGGATTGGGCATCGACATCCTCACCGTCGGGACGACGGCGGATGCTTTCGTTGATCGGGTAAACCTCAACGGCGTTACGCTGGAAACCAACCGCGATACCATCAGCGGCTTTACGGCGGGTGCAACCAATGCCGACGTGGTGGTTCTGTCCGCAGCGCTGACCACGGCGGGGACTACCGCCGGGCTTCCTCCGGTGGTTGGGGCCGATACCAATATCGTGACGATTGCGGCAGCAGGGGGCTCCTACCTGATCGGCACGGCGACCTCGGCCAATTCGGACGTGATCGTGCTTCAGTCCGGCCTGAACCTCACTACTGGGGCCAATGGCGGCGATCTCACCGTGTCGGCCAATGGCTCGGAACTGCTGAAGGCGCTGACCAACAATATGGCGGCGGATGGCTACACGCAGATCCAAGCCGCAGGCGCGGGCCAATCGGCCTATCTGCTCGCCTATCAGAACGGCAGCGCCTTCCTCTACCTCGCGTCGGATGCGGCTGCCGTCGGCGGCAATAACGATGGCGCGTGGCAGGTGGCGGAAATCCATCTGATCGGCACCTTCACCGGGATTGCGGCGAATGCGTTAGTGGCGGGGAACTTCATTCTCGGCTAACGCGGGCTTCTAGACCTGTATCAAGGCCGTCTTTCTCCGAAAGTAGGAAGACGGCCTTGCTTTTTGGGGCACGCTTGGGCCAAGCATGCTTGATGAGTGAGAGCCCCCGTCCTATCGCCGCCCCCTGGTGGCGGCCCGACCGTTTTGCGCCCAAACGCGCCTTTCTGCACCGGCGCGCCGCGATGCTGCGGCAGACACGCGATTTTTTCCATGAGCGGGGCTTTCTGGAAGTCGACCCGCCCGCGCTGCAAGTCTCGCCGGGGCTGGAGCCGCATTTGCACGCCGTTGGCGCCGATCTGCATCGGCCCGAGGGCACGGCGCTGCGGCGCTATCTGCACACCTCCCCCGAATTCACGATGAAAAAGCTGTTGGCGGCGGGCGAGCGGCAGATTTACGCCCTCGGCCATGTGTGGCGCGACCGCGAGGGCTCCGACACCCATTCGCCGGAATTCACCATGCTGGAATGGTACCGCGTCGGGGCCAATTACCGCGATTTGATGGCGGATTGCGAAGGCCTCATTCGGGCGGTGACGGCGGGCGAACCCTTACGCCGGGGCGATCTTGTGGTTTCGGTGACGGAGCCGTTCGAGCGGCTCACGGTAGTGGATGCATTTCAGAAATTCTGTGGGATTGATCTGCTGGCGAGCGCCCCCGATCCGAAGCGCCCCGGCAGCGATGCGCCCGCAGCGGCAATCCTCGCCCAAGACGCGCGCCGTCTCGGTGTGCGCGTAGCCGAAGGCGACCGTTGGGACGATATTGTTTTCCGGCTGATGTTCGACTTCATCGAGCCGCATTTGGGCCGCGACCGCCCGACCTTCCTGATCGATTACCCGATTTCGATGGCGGCGCTGGCGCGGCCAAAACCGGAAGACCCGCGCCTCGCCGAACGGTTCGAGCTGTATGCAGCGGGCGTCGAACTCGCCAACGCTTTCGGCGAACTCACCGACGCCGAGGAGCAGCGGGCACGGTTCGGGGCGGATATGGACCTGAAACAGGCGCTCTACGGCGAACGTTACCCGATTGATGAGGATTTCCTCGCGGCGCTGGCCCACGGCCTGCCCGCTTCGGCCGGGATTGCTTTAGGCTTCGACCGGCTGGTGTTGCTGGCGACGGGGGCCGAGCGGCTCGCGGATGTTTTATGGGCGGAGGTTCAATGAGCGCGCGCAATTCCTCGCACCGGCGGGCTCCCGCCAAGCGCCCGGCCCCCAAAGGCAAGGATCGGCGCGGCGAGCGCGTGACGGTCGCCATCGACCGCATCGGCGTGCAGGGCGATGGGCTGGCGCAGGTGGACG
>NZ_LAJY01000153.1 GCF_000963705.1 Elstera litoralis
GGGCGAACATAGGCAGGGTCCGCCCGCCTGATAGACCCGGGGAATGCCAGTCAATGCGGACTTTTCTCGATTTCGAGAAGCCAATTGCCGATCTTGAAGCCAAGATCGAAGAACTGCGGCACCTGACCTCCGACGATACGGTGAATATCGCCGAGGAAGTCGGTCGTCTGGAAGTCAAAGTCGATAAGCTTTTGCGCCAAACCTTCGCCAAGCTCACGGCTTGGCAAAAGGTGCAGGTTGCTCGCCATCCGCAGCGCCCGCACGGTATCGATTATATCGCGGCGCTGATTGATGATTTCACGCCGCTGGCCGGCGATCGTTCGTTCGGCGAGGATGCGGCGATTATCGGTGGGCTCGGGCGGTTTCGCGGGCAAAGCTGCGTGGTGATCGCGCAGGAAAAAGGTCATGATATGGCCACCCGCATTAAGCATAATTTCGGCATGCCCAAGCCCGAAGGCTACCGCAAGGCCATTCGCCTGCTGGAGTTGGCGGGGCGCTTCAATTTGCCGGTGATTACGCTGATCGATACCGCAGGGGCCTACCCTGGTATTGAAGCCGAAGCGCGCGGGCAAGCGGAAGCCATCGCCCGTTCAATCGACGCCTGCCTTGCCGCCCCGGTGCCGATCATCAGCACGATTATCGGCGAAGGCGGCTCGGGCGGGGCGATTGCGATTGCGACCGGCAACCGCGTGAACATGCTGGAGCATTCGGTTTATTCGGTCATCAGTCCGGAAGGCTGCGCCTCGATCCTGTGGCGCTCGTCGGACAATGCCCAAGACGCGGCGGAAGCCTTGCGCATCACCGCGCAAGATTTGGAAAAACTCGGCGTCATCGATGCGATTGTGCCGGAACCCTTGGGCGGCGCGCACCGCGACCCCGGCGGGATCATCGCCGAAGTCGGCACCATGATCGAAGACCAACTGCGTCCGCTGCTTCTGCTCGATGGCGCGGCGCTGAAGCAGCAACGCCGCGAAAAATTCCTGGAAATGGGGCAGAAGGGGCTTTAACGGCCCCTTTAGCCTTCCGCCGTTGTAAGGCTATTAGCCTCGCCCGTATAGAATTCCGGATAGTGTTTCGCCACGACCGGACTGTCGGAAGCAAGTGCGTGGCAGGTATCGAGAATTGGCGGGCGGCGGCTGCCGAAACCCGGTTGCAGCGGCGATGCGGAATCCCGGTCGGTCGACTCGATCACGCCGCCGTCTTCGCCGCGCTTGAGGCTTTCAGCCGCGCTTTACCGGGGGCGATGGTCTGGAAGGCGACCGTGGCGACCGGGCCTAACAGTTCCACCAAATGCGTACAGCCTTCCGTTCCCCCGACGCGCGCCTTGACGGCTTTCGTCCAGCCGGGGCCGATTTTCAGCCCAATGATGCGCTGAAAATTCCCGACGATGGCGGGGCACATTTCGAAGGGGGAGTGGTCGGTAACGGCTTCCACCGCCTGCACGGTAAAACTATCGTCGATGGTGAGGCGCAACCACATTTCATGGACGGGAACGCCAGGCTCGACGCGGCCTCTCCACGCGTTATCAAACGCATAGGCTTTCACATCGGTCAGATGGGCTTCGATATCCCACAGCCCATCGGCGCGGTGATAGCCGTTCAGGGTAATCTGGCGGGTATGGAAAGGCTCGCGCGGGGCGGCGGGCGATAGGGGCATCGGAAAACCAACTCACTAAAGTTTACCTTAACGGAAACCTCAGCGTGCGGTGGGTTGGAAAGCTTGGCAAGGGTGCGCCGGGGGCAAAAGCCCGCCCCCGGCGCACAGCAGGTCTGCGTTAGGCCGCGACAGCCTCATCGGCCAAGACGGCCTGATAGGCGGGCAGCGTTAGGAAAGCTTCGAAGGTCTCGCTGGTCACGAGCGTATCCAGCAGGGCGGCGGCTTCGGCGAATTTACCCGCTTTGAAGGCGTCATCGCCGAGCTTGGTCCGATAGGTTTCCAGCTCTTCCGCCGCAAAGGCGCGCACCAGATCGACCGTGATCTTGCGCCCGTCCTTCAAGGCGCAGCCGTGGCGCAGCCATTGCCACACTTGCGCGCGGCTGATTTCGGCGGTGGCCGCGTCTTCCATCATATTATGCAGCGGCACGCAGCCGAGCCCGCGCAGCCAGGCTTCGATATAGCCGATACCGACGTTGAGGTTCATGCGCAGACCGGCTTCGGTGATGTCGCCCTTGGGGGCCGTCACCAGTTCCACCGCGTTCGGATGCACATCCTGGCGCTGGCGCGGAATCTGATTGGCTTCCTTCATATGTTCATCGAACACGGCCTGCGCCGTGGGGATGAGGCCCGGATGGGCGACCCAGGTGCCATCGTGCCCATCGGTGACTTCGCGCAGTTTATCGGCCTGCACTTTGTCGAGCGCGGCGGCATTGGCTTCGGGATTGTCCTTGACCGGGATGAGCGCCGCCATGCCGCCCATCGCGTGAACTTTACGCTTGTGGCAAGTCTTGATGACCAATTGGCTATAGGCGCGCAGGAAGGGCGAGGTCATCGTTACCGAGGCGCGATCCGGCAGAATGGCGTTGGGATCGTTGCGGAATTTCTTGATGTAGCTGAAAATATAATCCCAGCGGCCGCAGTTGAGCCCGGCGGAAT
>NZ_LAJY01000154.1 GCF_000963705.1 Elstera litoralis
GCCGCCGCTTGGTTTCATCGGCACAGTGCGCACGGCGGGGCAGGGGCGCGCCGCCGTGACGCTGAGGGGGAAACGCTGGCTGATTGCGGTCGGCGAAACGGTGGAGGCTGGCGGGTCGAGCGGATCGAGGCCGATCATCTGTTGCTGCGCAGTCCGGATGGTTTGACCGCGCATCGGGTGGTTGCGGGAACCCCCGGCGCAGCACCCTCGCCGCTGCCCGCCGACGCGTTCCAAATTCCCGCCGATCCCGGCGCTTCCCGCCCGCCCGCGCTGAGGCATCGCCCCAAAACAAAACGCCCAGGCACGAGGCCTGGGCGTTTTTTCCGCGTGGGGGCGAAACTTTAGACGGTAGTGCTGAACTTCTTCTGGCCCGGCTTTACTTCCAGACGCTTTTGCATCGACGCAGTATAGGTCGGCGAGAAGACGGTATTGACGTAGGTCCATTCAATCGCAACGCGCTCGTGGGTGATATCCACCAGCATATAGCCGCGTTGGGAGGTGTCGGCATAAACGAGCTGGTCATTGGCCTGATTGCGCGCGCCGCTTTCCTGAATAATGCCGGCCACGGCCAGCGGCGGGACGCCAACGAAGATTTCTTCGTAACCGGGGGAGGTGACACCCGGCGTGCCGACTTCGACGCCGATCGGGAGAACCCCGGTCGCCGTGGGTAGGCGCAGGTCCGCCGCCCAAGCGTTATGGGTATCGCCCGCGAGAATGACCGGGTTCTTCGCCTGAAGCAGCGTGCGGGCAAAGCGAGCGCGGGCCGAAGGATAGCCAACCCAGCTATCCGAGGTTTCGGGGTTCGGGCCGCCCAGGGCGGCGACGGCGGCGAATTGCTGCGCGGCGCCTGCACCGAAAATCTGATCGATCAACCCATTGATCTGGGCCTTTTGCGCGTCGGTCAGCAGTTTGGTATTGGCGAGATCCGGGGCCGGCTGCCATTGATAGAGGATCTGCTGACCAATGACCTGCCACGTCTGTTGCGAGGTTTTCAGCCGGTCGCCCAACCAAACTTCCTGCGTGGTGCCAAGCAGTTGGCGCTGCGTGCCGTCGGCGTTCACGTCGGCGGGGAAGCGACCGTCGGCCGTGGCGGTCTGATACAGGCCGATAAACTGCGTCGGGCTGGTGATCTGCTTGTCGCGCGAGGTCATGCGCGTATCCAGCATCACGAGGCGCAGCAGATTGCCGTAATCGAACGCCCGGTAGAGCCGGGGAACCGTTTCACCCGATCCGGCGGCGAACAAAGGCTCGCGTACGGGCATCCATTCGAAATAGGCGCGCAGGGCGGCGTCGCGACGATCCGTCCAGGTGCCTTCCTTACCTTCGGTGTGATTATCGGCCCCGGCGCGGTAGGTATCGTTCGCCGATTCGTGATCGTCCCACACCACGATCCACGGGGCCTTCGCCGCGAGGGCTTGCAGATTGCGGTCGCTGCGGTAGTTGGCGTGGCGCGTACGGTAATCGGCGAGGGTGATGATTTCTTTTTGCGGCTGAAGTTCGGCGGCGCGGACTTCCTTCACCACACCGGCGGCAAGCGCGGGCGTGACGTAGCCACCGGGGCCATATTCATAAATATAATCGCCTAAGTGCAGCACGGCATCGAGATCGTCGCGCTTGGCGGCTTCGGCGTAAACGTTGAAATAGCCCTTTTGCAGCGTGGCGCAGGAGAAGACGGCGAATTTAACGTTCGAAACCGCGCCTTCCGGCAGCGTCTTGGTGCGGCCGACCGTCGACAGCGTACTGCCAAAGGAGAAGCGGTAGTAATAGGTCGAGCCCGGACGCAGGCCGGTCACATCGACCTTCACTGTATTGTCGCGCGAGGCCAGCGACAGGGCGACACCAGAGGCGACGATCTGGGTAATATTCGCGTCGCTGGCGAGTTCCCAGGTGACGTAGAAATCGCCGCCTTGGGCGGAGGTGGCACGCGTCCATAGAATGATACGATCGGCCAGCGGATCGCCGCTGGTAACACCGTGATCGAAAGTCACGGTGCGGCTGGCGGTTTGCGCTTCGGCGTCGCGACCGACGAGCGAGCCGATAATCCCGGCGGCCATTAATGAGCGCAGCACATTACGTCGACTGACGCCCGCTTGCGTAACTTGCGCGAAAAGGGGGAAAAGCACGTCGTTCTGACGATCGGTCATGGCTGGCAACTCGCTGACGGTGAAAAAATGCTGTACCGCTTATATCCGGCGAGTTTTACAGTTCCATGTCATTAACGAAGACTTAGCTTCGGAAGCATTTTCTTATTTATGTCATTTTAGTTTCAGTAATTTTTATGATTCTTTACATCGTTTTCTAGTCTTTGAATTTTTTGATTCTTTAGAATGGCTGATGGCTGCTTTATCAACACTGTAAGACGAGGCGCCTGTGCTGTTTGCCGTCGAAATTTAAGGAGATGATAATGTCCGAAGACGAGCCATTCTGAAAAGAATGGTGGGCGCTACAGGGATTGAACCTGTGACCCCATCCGTGTGAAGGATGTGCTCTCCCGCTGAGCTAAGCGCCCTCGCCAAAGCGAGGAGTGGTTTTTAAGAGCCGGGCTCTTTTCTGTCAAGCCGCTATTCGCGTTGGGCTGCCGAGTGATCTAAGGCCGGGCGAGGCTCGTACACGTAAGGAAGCTAGGAGAGATGCAGCATGGCCCCGACTCTGATTATCGGCCCCGGCGGGATTGGCGCGGCGCTCGCCCGCAACCTGCATAAGAACGGCCAATCGGTTGCCTTAATCGGGCGGCGGGCGGCGGCGCTCGCGCCCTTAGCGCAAGAGTTGAACGCCCCCTATGCCGTGGCCGATGCGATGGACGCGGTGGGACTGAAAGCCGCCATCGCCCAGCTTGGCGGGGATGGTTTATCCGGGCTCGCCTATCTGGTCGGCTCGATCCCGCTCAAACCCTTGGCGCGGTTGACCGAGGCGGATTTTCTCGATGCTTTTCGCTTGAACGCGCTCGGCGCGGCGCTCGCGGTTCAGGCGGCGCAACCGTTTTTGACGCCGGGGGCGGGGGTGGTGCTGGTTTCGAGCGTGGCGGTGGCGCAAGGCTTTGCCAATCACGCCGCCATTGCGATGGCGAAAGGCGCGATTGAGGGGTTGACCCGGTCGCTCGCCGCCGAACTCGCCCCGAAGCTGCGGGTGAATGCCATCGCGCCGAGCCTCACGCAAACGCCCCTAGCCGAGCCGTTTACGAAAAATGAGGCGATGGCCAAGGGCATTGCCGCCTTGCACCCGATCCCCCGGCTTGGCGAGGCCGAGGAGGTGGCGGAACTCGCCGCCTTCCTGCTCGATCCCGCGCGCGCCGGGTGGATCACGGGTCAGGTTTTCGCGGTGGACGGCGGACGGTCCACGCTTCGGGTGAAAGGATAGGCGATGCGCAGGCTTTTCGGCTTGGCCCTCGCGGGGGCGCTGCTAATGACCCCGGTGGCGCTGGCGCAGCAGGCAGCCCCGCGCGAATTGGCCTTTACGGTAGAGCGGGACGGTGCGCCGTTCGGCACGCACCGCATAAGCTTCTCCGGCACGGCCGACGCGCTGACGGTCAATATTGCCATTGATTTGAAAGTCGATTTCGGCCCGCTCACCGTGTTTCGCTATACCCATCGGAACCGGGAGGCGTGGCAGAACGGGCGTTTGGCGCGGATTGAGACCGCGACCGACGATGATGGCGACGCCTTCAAAATCGTGGGCCGGAGCACGCCCGACGGCTTCCGGCTCGATCAAGGCGAGGCCAGCGGATCGCTCCCCAAAGATATTCTGCCGACGAGCTACTGGCACCGCGCGGCGTTGGACCGCAGCCTTTGGCTCGATACGCAAAGCGGGCGCCTGCGCAACGTCGCAATTCAGCGGATCGGCGAGGAGACGATCACCGTTGCGGGCGTTCCCGCAAAAGCCAGCCGCTACCGAGTGCGCGGCGATTTGGAGATGGAGCTTTGGTATCTCGCCAATGGCGAATGGGCCGGGCTGGAGTTCGTCGCGCGCGGCTCGGTGATCCGCTACCAGCGGATCACGCCGGCGGATGTGGCGTTGCTGCCGGACGGCGCTAAGCCCGCGCCCGCCATCGCGTCCGCCGCGCCATGAGCGGCGCGCTTCGGCTCGTTCTCGGCGACCAGCTAACGCCCCAGCTCTCGGCTTTACGTGATCTCGATCCGGAACAGGATTGGGTGCTGATGGCAGAAGTTGAGGCCGAAACCCGCTATGTACCGCATCACCCCAAGAAAATTGCCTTCTTCCTCGCCGCCATGCGCCATTTCGCCGACAGTTTGCGGGCGCGCGGCGTTCGGGTTTTTTATATCGCGCTCGACGATCCTACCCCCTGTGCCAGCATCGCCGACGCGGTGGCGCGGGCGAAGATAGAGCTTCCCTGCGCGCGTTTGATACTCACCGCGCCGGGCGAATGGCGGCTGTGGGATGCGGCGCAGCGCTGGCAGGAGGATCTCGGCCTTGCCGTTGAGATGCGCCCCGACGATCAGTTTCTCTGCTCCCGCGCCGAGTTTGCCGCCTGGGCCGAGGGGCGCAAGGGGCTGCGGATGGAGTATTTCTACCGCGACATGCGCCGCCGCACGGGCATTCTGCTGACCGCCGAGGGCAAGCCAGAGGGTGGGGCATGGAATTTCGACGCCGAAAACCGGGGCGCGCTGCCGCCGGAGGTGCTGGCACCGCCGCTGTTTCGGGTCGCGCCGGATGCGATTACGCAAAGCGTGCTCGCCCTGGTCGCGGCGCGCTTTTCCAACCATTTCGGCGATCTTGGCGGGTTCGATTATGCCGTGACCGCCGCAGAGGCCGACGCCGCGTTCGAGCATTTCTGCCGCCACGCGCTGCCCTTTTTCGGCACCTATCAGGATGCGATGCGCCAGGACCGCGCCCCGGACGGCGGCGATGTGCTGTTTCACGCCCGCATCGCGCTTTACCTGAATGTCGGTTTGCTCGATCCGAAAGCGGTTTGCGACCGGGTGGAAGCCGAGTATCGCGCCGGGCGGGTGCCGCTGAACGCGGCGGAAGGCTTCATCCGGCAGATACTAGGGTGGCGGGAATATGTGCGCGGGCTCTATTGGCTGCATATGCCGCGCTATGCCGACCTGAATTTCTTCGGCGCGACCCGGCCCCTGCCGGGCTTCTACTGGTCGGCCGCGACCGAGATGAACTGCCTGCGCCAAGTGATCGACCAAACCAAGCGCACGGCCTATGCCCACCATATCCAGCGGTTGATGATTACGGGGAATTTCGCGCTTCTGATCGGCGCGCACCCGGCGGACGTGGCGGAATGGTATCTGGCAGTTTTATGCCGATGCGGTGGAGTGGGTGGAACTGCCGAACGTACTCGGCATGGCGCTTTTTGCCGACGGCGGCGTGATGGCGAGCAAGCCCTATGCGGCGAGCGGGGCCTATATCAATAAAATGTCGAATTACTGCGACCGCTGTCGCTTCGACGTGGCTAAAAAGAACGGCCCGAAGGCCTGCCCGTTCAATTATCTCTACTGGAATTTCCTGATCGAACACCGCGAGAAACTGGGCCGAAACCCGCGCCTTGCCATGCCGTATCGTACGCTCGACAAGCTGACCGAGGAGCGCCGATCCGCGATTGCGGACGATTCGCGTCGCTTTCTCAAAACTCTGGAGACGCAGCCATGACCCATTTGTGGATTACCGGCGCGAGCCAAGGCATTGGCCGAGCGGTGGCGCTGGCGGCGCTTCAGCGCGGCTGGACGGTTTCGGCGACGGCGCGGGGGGCCGAGGGGCTGGCAGCGCTGGTAGCGGAAAGTCAGGGCCGGATTCGCGCCTTTCCCGGCGATATTACCGACCGGGCCGGTTTGGCGGCAGTGGTCGACGCGGTCGAGGCGGCGGCGGGGCCGATTACCGTTGCCGTGCTGAACGCGGGCACCCATCAGCCCACCGATGGCGCGGCCTTTGATCCTACGGTCTATGATCGGCTGCTCAGCGTCAATCTTGGCGGTATGGTGAATAGTCTGGCGGCGATCCTGCCGCGTTTTACCGCTCGGAAAGCCGGGCGGGTGGCGCTGGTCTCCTCCGTCGCCGCGTATCGGGGCCTGCCGAAAGCCGGGGCCTATTGCGCCAGCAAGGCGGCGGTCACGGCACTGGCCGAATCGCTGCGGTTGGATTTGGCGGGGGCGGGCGTTACGGTTCAGGTGATCCACCCCGGTTTCGTGCGCACGCCGCTGACCGATAAGAATGAGTTCCCGATGCCGTTCATCATAGAACCGGCGGCGGCGGCGGCGCGTATCATTGCCGGACTTGAGGGGAACGGGTTCGAGATCGCCTTTCCCAGCCGGTTCATTTATATTTTAAAGCTCCTTCGGGTGTTGCCATACCGGCTTTATTTTGCGCTGGTGGCCCGTCAGACCGGGGTTTCGACAGGATTATAAGATGACCAGCGTGCCGCCGATTGATCCGTTTCAGCGCTATCTCGAAAATTTGACCGCTGAAACCGTCCCACACTTGGCCGAGTTGGTGGCGGGCGACGTGCGCTTTATCGATCCGTTCCATGACGTAAGCGGCATTGCCGCGACCGAACGGGTGTTCGCGGCCATTTTCGTGTCCCTCAAAAATGTGCGCTTCACGGTGATCGATAAAGCTTGGTCGGGCAATGCTTGGTATCTGCGCTGGCGCTTTGAAGCCGAGCGCCCACAGGGCGGGCAGATTTTAGCGTTCGACGGCATGAGTGAGCTTTATTTCGATGCCGATAATCGCGTTCGCCTCTATCGGGATCATTGGGATGCCGCGACCGGCTTTTACGAGAAACTACCCGTCTTAGGTTGGGTGTTGCGCTTGTTGCGGCGGAAAATAGCCTCCGCCGCATAATCGCTATCCTTTCCGCCAAATCAGCCAACCGCCCAGCCACAGCAACCACGCTTGCCAGCCGATGAAGGCGAGCGGCGTTACTTCGATCGCTGGCAGGCTTGGGAAGGCGGTCGCCACCCCCGTCAGTGCCACTGGGCGGTTAAGGGTCTCATGGCGTGAGCCCTTTTTTCAGGAGGGTTTGCAGCGCGGCGTCGATCCGTGCTCGCCCGGCCTCGGAAGTGAGATCGACCCCGGCGAAACAGCCCGTCGTCCGCGCGCGGAGCGTGAGATAGTGCATTGCACCGAGTACAACGGCATTAATCGCGGGGCCATCGATCCCGGGGGGGGCGGTGAGGGGGCCGAGCGCCTCGGCTAACCACCGCCCAATCGCCACGGAACGCTTCTGTTCAACCGCGAGCAGCGCGGCGGAGGGGCTAGCCAGTTCGGCGGCGAGCACGCGCTGAAGCAGATCATCATTGACCAGCATCGCTTGGGATGCGGCCAGTAACTCCGCCATCCGGTCGGCATAAGACGCATCGGGTTGGGCTTTGGGCGGGATCGGGCCGACCCAAAACCCAAGATCGCCGCCCAAGGTTTCCACAATTCCTTCGATCCCGCCGAAATAGCGCGTGATCAGCTTTTTATCGCACCCAGCTTCGGCGGCCACGGCATTTACGCCGAGCGCGGTAAAGCCATCGCGGGCGATAATCACCCGGGCCGCTTCTAAAATCCGGGTTTCCGTGGCCGAACGGTTACGCGGGCGGGGCGGAGTGGCTTCGTTTTCGGTCATGATTGTCATCCCTTCGCGTCCATACAGGCTTGCGGCGGTTGAGACGATCACGCTCCAGCGGACTACGCCATCCTTCATCATCGTCGGCGGCTTAGCGGAACCGCACCTGTGATCCGCCGGTGGCTTTATCACCGAACTCGGCCGGTTCCAACCCCATCATAACCGGGTTCCCCCCCCTAACGCGCCGCTACAGGGGGTATAAACTCGGCCAGCGCTTCGGCATGGCGGGCGAGGGCACGGCGGGCGTGGCCGTGCTGGGTGAAATAGCCAACGGGGCCGCCCATCAGCGGTGTGCCGTTGGAATGGGTGGCGAGCGCAAGAACCGGGGCCTGGGTCTGGCTATCGATAACGATAGCTTCCGACGCCGCCCCGCCTGCGGTCACGGGGCCGACAAGGGCGGAGGTAACGACATTGAGCGCCACATTCGCGCGCTCGAACCCGGTGATCGCCGCTTTGACCCGCAGAACGCCGGGGCCGGGCTGCTGGACCTGCTTCAGCCGCGTGCCAAAACGCCTGGCGCAGCGCATCGGCATAGGTCTGCTTCAGATCGTCCCGTACCTCGGCGGCGGTATCGGCGGGCATCTGCGGGCCCGGGCGGAGCGCGACCTCATCGAGAATGAAGCTATGGTATCCGGCCAACACGGCAGGCGGGGCGGTGAAGATTTTCCGGTCGGCATCCTCTGCATCGGCGACCAAGGCAACCGGCTTTCCGGCCTGCGCCTGGATGAAGCCGGTATTGGTGGTTTGTTGATTGGCGCACGCCCCGAGCAGCAGAAGCGACAGAAGGGCGAGGGTGGGCGGATGAGCGAGCATAGCGGTTTCCCTGATTAATCAGGGAATGGCCTATCCAATGTCCCTGTGTGGGGACATGTGTAAGTGGCCTTTCAAAATGTCGCAAGCGAATTTGTCCCCAATAGGAGACAAAAAATTATTGCGCGGCAGCGATGCCCGGCCCGGACCAGGGGTCGAGCGCTTCGCTGCGCTGGATCGCGCCGGGTTCCTTGCGGAAAAACAGCGTGACTTGGCCAATCTCTACCCCGAATTTCGACACGCGCGCGCGGTTGATGAGCGTGTCCTTATCGGCGAGGAACATCCAATCGTTAAAGGCGACGCGCCAGGTCCCGTCGCCGACTTTCAGGTTCAAATCGTAGCGCCAGTTGAGCGCTTTACCATAGGCGAGCCCCGTCGCGGTGCCGACGACATCGCCCGCGCGGCCCTCGTAGGTATGCTCGTCTTTCTTCAGAATGGTCCAGATGCGCCGGTCCTTCTCGCCGTCGCTATAGGTGAAATCTTCGTCGAGCGTCAGGGTTTTGCCGTCCCAGGTGCCGCTGATTTCAACGATGAAATCGCGGCGTAAAGTGCCGAAGCGATCCTCGAAAATCCCCCAGGCTTTTGTTTTGCCCGCGAAATAGTCTTCGACGACAAAGCGGGGGGTGGTGTTGGCAAAATCCTGCGGTTTCATCGTGCTGCATCCTGTGAGCAGGGCAAAGGTGCCAAGGAAAAGGACGATTGGGGCGGCGTAGAGCCATCGGCGGGGCATGAGCTTACTCCTAAAGCGGGACTGAGGCGGGCGAGGGCGGTTTCGTCGAGGCCATAGCCGCGCAATAACCGCCAGGCCGAGAGTTTGAACACGAGCGGCGCGCCGCCGTAGAGCGCGGCCAAAGCCCAGCCGCCGGGCGATCCGGTCGTTCCGGGCACGAATCCGGCGAGATCGAGCAGCGGGAAGGCGAGACCGACCGCGAGCGCCAGCGAGGCTTTGGTCGCCATGCCCCAGAGCGCGAAATAGAGCCCGGCGCGGTCGCCGCCGCCCGCCCGCGCATCGGCTTCGATCACATCGGCCTGCATGGCGGGCGGCAGAATGAGATCGGCCCCCATCGTCAGGCCGGTGGCGATAGCGAGGATGAAGAAGATCGGGGCGTCGCCGAGGCTGAGGAACGGCGCGGGCAGAAAGGCGACGCAGGCGAGCAGCAGCCC
>NZ_LAJY01000155.1 GCF_000963705.1 Elstera litoralis
TGATATCGTTCGCGAAATGCATGAAAGCGGCGAGTTAATCGAAATGCTCAATACGCGCGGCATTAACGTTCAGGCCGCGTAACGTTCGGCAGCAAGGGGGTGGCGATTAGGCCGCCCTCTTTCTTATTTCGTTAATCGAATTTTATGTAATTTGAATCAAAATCAATTTGCTGGCGTCACAAAAGGTCAATCTTTTGCAGCGCGATAGTTTTTTCCCATCCGGTCGGCGGCTTTTAGCTGGATTGCTCGCCCTCCTTCGCTACACTGAGACTCATGGTTGCCCAATCCTCCCTCTCGCAAGTGGCGGTTTCAGGCCCGTCCGGCATTCTTGCCGCTGCCTATGATCGGCTGCCGGTGGCTATGCTGTGTGTGCGCGATGCGGAAATTCTCTACGCCAATGCGGCGGCAGCGAACCTTTTTGGGCTGAGCCTAAGCGCGATCATAGGCCGGGACTGGGCGCGGCTGATGACGCGGCAAGCCTCGGATGCGCTTGATTTCGGGCATCTGGCAAAAGACCACCCCCAAGAAACCTTCACCCTTCACCGCAGCAGTGGCGAGGGGGAGGATATGCTGTGCGAAGTCTTTGTCTCCCCTGCCCCAACGGGCCGGGCGGGGGATTGGTTGTTGTGCCTGCGCCCTTTCTCGCCAGGTGCGTGCATTGTTGGTGAGATTAACGATCAATCGTCCATTCTGTCGCATCTTCTCAATGCGGTGGGCGATGCCGTTCTGGTGGTGGGCAACGATGGGCGCATTATCGATCTAAACAAAGGCGCGCAGCGCGTTTTTGCCGTGGATCGGGAACCGGCGCGCGGCATGTCAATCTGGCCGCTGCTGGCGCCGACGCTGTTCGAGGGGGAAGATAGTCTGCCGGAAACCTCGGTTCAGATGCTCCTCCGCGCCGTGCCGCGCAGCACCTTAGGCACAGGGCGGTCGATGACCCTGTCGCGCGCCGATGGCATCAGCTTCCCTGGTGAAATCGCGATTACGCCGCTGCCGCTACCGGATTGTTCGGCGCATCTGATTACCGTGCGCGACGTATCCGACCGCAAGCGTATCGAAAGCCGATTGGAGCGGTTGGCGCTGTACGATCCGCTGACGCGCCTGCCCAATCGCGTCAAGGTTTTACAATATTTGGAACGGCTCGTCGCGCAATCGCCGCTGGGGGCGATTGTGGCGGTGGCCATCGATGTCGATCACTTTAAATATGTGAATGATTTCTTCGGTCACGGCCCCGGCGACCGGCTGTTGCAGGCGGTTGGCGGTCGCTTGGGTGGCGATCTTGAGGAAGGCGATTTGCTGGGTCACCTCGGCGGCGATGATTTTGTGATCGTTTCTGCGACGAAGGACCCGATTGCCACGATCGAGCGGTTGGCGCGGCGAGTGGAAGAGGCGTCGGCGCGCACCTTCCTCATCGATCAGTCGGAGCTGTTTATTTCGCTCTCCCAGGGTATCGCACTCTACCCCGATCACGCGACCGACCCGTCGAACCTGCTGACGGCGGCCCAGGCGGCGACCTATGAGGCGAAAGAAGCCGGGCGCTCGACGACGGTGATTTACTCCGAGCGCGTCCGCGACCGCCGCGCCGGGCGGCTGGCGATTGAAACGGATTTGCGCCGCGCCGTCGAGCGGGGGGAACTCTCCATCGAGTACCAGCSCCGCCTGGGGGTTGCCGATCACAAGCTGCGCGGCATGGAAGCACTGCTGCGCTGGGATCACCCGGAGATGGGGCGAATTCCGCCCTCCCACTTCATTCCCATCGCCGAAGAATCCGGCTGATCGTGCCGATTGGCCATTGGGTTCTGGAAACCGCCTGCAAGCAGGCGCGGCTGTGGACGGCAGGATTTCCTGATCTCAAGGTCGCCGTCAATCTGTCGGTTCGGCAGTTTCGCGACGCCGGATTGCTAATGAAAGTCGTCGAGGCGCTCAACGCCTCCGGCCTGCCGGCGGTCAATCTGGAGCTCGAAATTACGGAAAGCGGGTTGATGAGCGATCTCGACCGCGCCATCGACCTGCTGCAAGATTTG
Source organism: Elstera litoralis (assembly GCF_000963705.1). Lineage (GTDB taxonomy): Bacteria > Pseudomonadota > Alphaproteobacteria > Elsterales > Elsteraceae > Elstera > Elstera litoralis. The sequence continues at coordinate 2,025 of NZ_LAJY01000155.1, forward strand.
AAACGGCTCGGCATTACCATCGCCATCGATGATTTCGGTACCGGCTATTCCTCGCTCTCTTACCTTAAGCGCCTGCCCATCGATTTGCTGAAGATCGACCGTAGTTTCATCGCGGGCCTCTCGGAAAATGCCGACGACCGGGCGATTTGTCAGGCGATTGTCTCGATGGCGTCCAGCCTTGGGCTCGAAACCGTCGCCGAGGGCGTGGAAACCGAAGGCCAGCTTGAGTGCCTGCTCGACATTGGTTGCCACGAGGTTCAGGGCTTTTTATTCGCCCAACCACTGCCGATTGGCCTGTTTTCAGAGTATCTGGCGAGGCAACCGGCCTGAGGGAGAGCCCGCAGACGTAAGCCTCTCGCCAGCGCCACTGAATTGCGCTATCCCTGACGCAAGCAGAATAAAATTCGGCAGGGTCTTTCTATGGGTAAAACGCCGCGCAAGTTGGATCGAACCGATCTTAAAATTCTCAGCCTTTTGCAGACTGAGGGGCGGATTACCAATCTCAAGCTGGCGGAAAAAAGTCGGCCTGTCGCCCAGTCCCTGCTTAGAGCGGGTGAAGCGTTTGGAGGCGGCGGGCTATATCAACCGCTACTCAGCCGAAATCGATCTGGATCTTCTGTGTCGCAAT
>NZ_LAJY01000156.1 GCF_000963705.1 Elstera litoralis
CGCCGCCCCCACGTCGATCACAAGCCCCGCCGCCGGAACCCTTGCCGCTGCGGGAAGCAGCCAAAGCGCCCCATCGTAACTGTCGGAGGCGGGGTTGCCCCCATCGAGACAATCCACAAGGCGCAGACTTTCCCCGCGCGCGGGGCTTGGAGTGCTCTCGCCCAATACGGCTTGCCAGAACCCCTGCGCTGCGCCGTCGACCGTAATCTCGGTTGGGGCCAGCATCAGCCGCAACCAGCGCACGAGCGGAACGAACGCCCGGCGGTCGGCCCCCAAGGGGGGAGGTTCCGCCGCGACCGGGTGTGACAACCACGCGACCCGCGCCAAAACGTCGGCAGCGAGACAGTCGGACGGGGGGGCCATATCCCAAGCGGGCGGCAGGGAAGAGGAATGCATCACGCCGATAGGTTTAAGCCAAGCAGCCGCCTCGGGTCAAACCGCGCGCGTTCCGGCCAGATTAAAACGCGTTAACGGGCCGCGATTGTTAGGCTGATCGCGCCGAGACCGTCGATGCCGCCCGTCACCTGATCGCCCGGCACGAGCGGCCCCACGCCTGCCGGCGTTCCGGTCATAATGAGATCGCCGGGCTGAAGCGTGACCGAGCGCGACAGGAAGGCGATAATATCGGCCACCGGCCAGATCATATCGGTCAGATCGCCCGACTGCTTTTCGACCCCATTCACCGCCAGCCAGATGCGGCCCTGCTGTGCCGTAGCGCCATTATCGGCCCGATGCAGCGGCGCAATCGGCGCGGATAGATCGAAGCCTTTGGCGAGATCCCAGGGCCGCCCGGCGGCTTTCGCCACGCCCTGCAAATCCCGGCGCGTCAGATCGATGCCGACGCCATAGCCGAAGACGTGGGACAGCGCGCGGTCAACCGGAATATCCGCCCCGCCGACGCGGATGGCGATTACGAGTTCGATTTCATGGTGCAGATTCTGCGTTTCCGGCGGATAGGGGATCGTCGCGCCGGTTTCAACGACCGCATCGGCGGGTTTGGAGAAGAAGAACGGCACTTCCTTCTCGGGATTATGCCCCATTTCGCGCGAATGTTCGGCGTAATTGCGCCCCACACAATAAATCCGCCGCACGGGAAACCGCGCTGGCTCCCCCGCAATCGCAACCGAAGCCTGAGCGGCGGGGGGAAAGGCGAAATGGGTCATCGGGCAGCCTCTTGTCGGACAAATTGACGCGTCTATCCTTAGTCAGCCGCCGCCCCGGCGCAAGAACCGTCTCCGCCACCCTGCCCGGCTTTTTTGCCGTGCGCTCAAGGTCAGGCACAGCGCCGCCCCGATCAGCAGCACCGCGACGCTGAACGTCGCCTGAAGCCCGAACGCCACCGCCGCCGCCGATGCCGCAGCAAGATCGTTCCCCCCAACGGCAAAGGCGAAGATCGCCCCCATTAGGGAAGCCCCCGTTATCAGCCCGAGATTGCGCGCCAGGTTCAACACCCCCGATGTCACCCCGCGCTGATCGGCGGGAACCTCCGCCATCACGCGCACATTATTCGCCGCCTGGAACAGTTGATAGCCGGGCGTGAGCAGGGCGATGGCGGCGCAATAGCCCGCGAGCCCCGCCAGCGGCGGCAGCCCCACCAGCGCCAACGCTCCGGCCAACATCAGCCCCAGTCCCAGCAAAAGGGCGAAGGATGCGCCCCAACGATCGACGAGACGCCCCGCCGGAACGCCGCTCACCGCCGAGAGAACCGGCCCGAGCGCCAAAACCGCCCCAACGCGCGCTGGGCTCAGCCCAAGGGTCTGGGCGAGATAAAACGGCCCGACGATCAGCGTCGCCATCATCACCGTCGCCACCAGGGCATTCGCCGCCAACCCGGCGCGCCTATCCGGGTCCCGGAGCATCTCCCGGCGCACCAGCGGGGCGCTTGCCCGTGCTTCGATGCGCAGAAACAGCGCGAACCCAAGGGCGGCACTCAGCAGCAGCCCGCCCTGGACGGCACCGATATGGCCGCGCCCCAGCGTCAGGGCGAGGGCATAGGCGGCGAGTGTCAGCGCCAACGTCAGCATCCCGAGCCCATCGAAAGCCTCCGGTTTCTGCCCCGGCACCGGCGCATCATCGGCGGGGAGCGTGCGATACGCCAGCCACAGCACGATCAAGCCTAACGGAACGCTGACCCAGAACATCGCCCGCCACCCCGGCCCGGCGATCAAGACACCGCCGAGCGCTGGCCCCAGCGCCGTGCCGAGCGCCGACATTGTGCCGAGCACCCCCATCGCCCGCCCCGCCCGCGCCTTAGGAACCGTTGCGCTGACAAAGGCCAGCGTGAGCGCCATCATAATTGCCGCGCCCAGCCCCTGCACCGCCCGCGCCGCGATGAGCAGCCCAAGCGTCGGCGCAAAACCGCCGAGCAGCGCGGCGAGCGTGAAGAGGCAAAGCCCTCCGATCAACAGCCGACGGCGGCCGAAGCGGTCGCCCAAGCGGCCAACGCCGACGATCACACAGGTCATCGCCAGCAAATAGGCGATCACCACCCACTGAACCTGCTGGAAGGAGGCATCGAAGACCTGCACCAAGGTCGGCAGTCCGACATTGGCGATGCTGGTGCCGAGGGCGGCCAGCAGCGTGGCGAGGCCCAGGCAGGCGACCGCGCCGCGCGCCGAAGTATTCTTATCCGCAAGGTCCATCTCGGCCTCCCGTTTTGCGCCGCTCCCGATCTGGAGCCGCCCAACCCTAGGCCGGAGCCAGATGAGGCGGAACGCGCAGGGATTGCACTCTATTACTGCACTGAACGCCTCATATGGCCCAAACCATGCTACGCTCGCCCCATGTCGATGCCGGATTTCAACTTGCTGATCGCCCTCGATGCCTTGCTCGCGGAAGCCAGCGTTGCCCGCGCCGCCCAACGGTTGCAGCTCAGCCCCTCGGCGATGAGCCGAACCCTGACGCGGCTGCGGGAGGCCACGGGCGACCCGCTCTTGGTGCGGGCCGGACGCCGCCTCGTCCCAACCGCCGCGCGCCCTCGCCCCTGCACGAGCAAGTGCGCCAACTCGTCCAGGATGGGGAAGCCGTGCTGCGCCCGGCGGCCGCGCTCGACCTCACGCGCCTCGCCCGAACCTTCACCTTACGCGCCCGCGAAGCTTCGCCGAAACCTTCGGGCCTGCCCTCATCGCCCGGATCGCCGCCGAAGCGCCCGGCGTGCGGCTGCGCTTCATCGCGAAATCCGATAAGGACAGCGCGCCCCTGCGCGAGGGCGGCGTCGATCTGGAAACCGGCATCGTCGACGCCAGCATCGGGCCGGAAATCCGGGCACAGGCGCTGTTCCGCGACCGCTTCATCGGGCTGGTTCGCGAGGGGCACCCGCTCTGCCACGGCACGATAACCCCCGCCCGCTATGCCGCCGCGCTCCATATCGGGGTGTCGCGGCGCGGCAGGGAAACCGGAGGCATCGATAGCGCTTTGGCCACCCTTGGGCTTGAACGAACGATTATGGTCAGCGTTGGCAGTTTTTCGACCGCGTTGGCGTTAGCGCGCACTACCGACCTTATCGCCACGGTGCCCGACCGCCATACCGCCGCGCTGCACGCGGGCCTCTATCGCTTTCCGCTGCCGATACCGCTCCCGGAGATCACGATTTCCCTCCTCTGGCATCCGCGCCTCGACGCCGACGCCGGGCACGCTTGGTTGCGCGGCTGCGTTCGGGCCGTGTGCGCAGGCTTGGACGGCCCCGCGTTAGCCCCCTGATCGGCGGCTTTTTTTACGCGGTCAAATAGGGGCTATAGGGGGTGGGGGGGAGAAGGTGCGACGACCGCAGCACGGTTGCGATTCCTCCGTCCGACGTAATCCGCCCAATCGCGAGCGGCTTATGGAGATGGTGATTCTCTGGATCCATCATCACCTCAACGCCGCCCGGCCCCATAATCCGGCTGCCGGCCATCGCGGCGCTAACGGCTTTTGGATCGGTCGTGCCAGCTTTTCGCACCGCCGCGCACCAAAGATGGAAACCGATCCAGGTGGCTTCCATCGGATCGTCGGTCACGGCGCGGGCATCCCCCGTATGATTGCGCCACGCGGCGATGAAGCGGCGGTTTTCTGGCGCCTCGACACTCATCAGATAGTTCCAAGCCACCAAATGCCCATCGAGCAGCCCCGCCCCCAAGCTCGCCGCCTCATTCTCGCCTACCGAAAATGCCATGACCGGCGTCACTGTGGCACTCACGCCCTGGCGCGCGAGTTCGCGATAGAAATACACATTGGCGTCGCCATTCACCGTCGAGATCACCGCCGCCCGCCCAGCGGCGGCAAAACGGCGGATTGCGGCCACTTGCGCCGCCCAATCCGCGTGCCCGAAGGGGGTGAAGCTCAGCGCGACATCGGCCCCGCCGATGCCTTTCGAGCGCAGATAGCCCTGTAAAATCTTATTGGTGATCTGCGGATAGACGTAATCGGTGCCGATCAGATAAAAGCGCCGAAAGCCGCCACCCTCCGGCGACATGAGATAATCCACGGCGGGCAGCGCCTGCTGGTTCGGCGTCGCCCCCGTGTAGAAAATATTCGGCGACTGTTCCTCGCCCTCATATTGCACCGGATAGAGCAGCAGCCCGCCCAATTCTTCGACGACCGGCAGCACTTCCTTGCGGCTGATCGATGTCCAGCAGCCGAATAGAACCGCGGCCTTCTCCTCCGTCAGCAGTTTGCGCGCGAGCGTGCCGTACAACGGCCAATCGGAGCGCGGATTGACGATCGCCGCTTCCAAGGGCCGCCCCAGCAAACCGCCCTCCCGATTGACCTGCTCGATCATCATTACGAGCAAATCCTGAAGCGGTCGCTCGCTGCCCGCCATTGTGCCGCTCAGCGCGTGGAGCACGCCGACGCGGATACCGCCGCCGCGAATATCGCCCAAAAACCCGGCAACCGACTGGCGCAACCCTTCGAACTCGCGCGTCAGATCGGTCGTAACATGGGCCAGTTGATCGGAGGCGGACTTTGTGTCGGACGCGGCGGCAGCGGCGGCCCCGAGATCCTCGACCAGCACGCCGACGCCTTAGACGCCATCAACGCATTCCGACCGATCTCCGCCGCCGCCATTTCGCCTTCGATTGCGGCCTCGGCAAAACCGCCCGCCAATCGGTCGAGCCCGCCAATCGCCTGCCCAATCTCAACAATCGCGGCAACGGCGTCGGTCACAGCCCCGCTCATCTGCGCAATATCCACGCGGATATCGGCCGTCGCGGCGGAGATTTGTGCCGACAAGGCCTTCACCTCGGTCGCGACCACGGCAAAACCGCGCCCGGCGTCCCCGGCGCGCGCCGCTTCAATGCTCGCGTTCAATGCCAGCATTTGCGTTTGCTGCGCGATACTGCTGATAAGATCGGCAATCGCGCCAATGCGGGCCGTTGCTTCGGTCAAAGCCGCGATGGACGCGTCGGTACTTTTCACGGTGGTCACGCTGGCGACGGTGACGGCGCGGCTTTCGTCGGCGCGGTGGCGGATGCCTTCGATCAGACCGGCAAGGCGGTCCGCCGCTGCCGCCATCGCGCGGATCTGCTCCGACACGGCCCCCGCCGTGCGCGCCCCCGTCGCGCTGCGCGCCTCTGCCGCCTCGGCATAGGTGAGTAACGTCGCGGCGGTCGAACGCAACGCCTGGGTGGCATCCCCCATGTGGGAAATGAGCGTTTCGGCCCCGTCTTCGAATGTTCCGGTGAGAACTTCCCGCGCTTGCCCGCGAATTGCCTGCTGATTGCCTTCGGCGCGCCGTTCTGCCGCGAGCGCATCCGCATCGGTAACGGCTTCCCGCAGGTCCAGCGCCGCCTGCGCGATCCCCCCGAGCGGAGTGTCTTCAGCCGTGTAGGGAAGCTGAACGAAGCGCTCGCGCCGTGCCAGGGCTTTCATCGCCTGCGCGAGCGGCACTAACCGTCGATGACTGATGAACAACGCCAAGCTCCCAATCAAGAGCCCAGTCAGAGGTGCTAGGATAAAAATCACCCAAGGCGAAGGTACTGAAAGAATAATACCATTAGAAATAGCAACACATACGCACGATAACACCGCAATGTTCAATCCAACCCAGCGTGAGTTCATTGGCGGTGTCTCGCTTGCGCTTTCGAGATTGCCCTATAATTAGGCAAACTAATGTCTATAGATCATCATAATGGCCCAGAGGGTTACTTCTGTTTGCCGTTTTGAGATCAGAGATCATTAACATGCATGCCGTGTGCCAGCCTCGGCGCGGGCGAAGAGCTCTCGAAACGGGGGGAAAACTATCCCCGCCCGCCGCGTGCCGCGTGCATCAGCGCCCGATCAACGAGATAATCGACATCCTCCGGCTTCGTGCCCCAGTTGGTGACGAACCGGAGGTCCGACGAACCCGCCCCGCCCCAGCGGTAGAAGCCGATGCCTTCGGCCTCCAGCCCATCGGCGACACCCTCCGGCACGGTAACGAACACCTCATTGGCCTCGCGCGGATAGAGCAACCGGGTGCCCGGAACGCGCAACAGGCCGGAGACCATGCGCTCGGCCATTAAATTTGCCTGATTGGCCCAGGACAACCAGCGCCCATCGGCGAGGCTGGCGGCGAGCTGGGCGGATAGAAACCGCATTTTCGAGAACAGATGCCCGCCGCGCTTGCGCCGAAACGCGGCTTCGCTGGCAAGGGCTGGGTCGAAAAACAGCACGGCTTCTGCCGCCATCGCGCCGTTCTTGGTCGCACCGAAGGAGAGCACGTCAACCCCGGCTTCCCAGGTAATCTCCGACGGGGCGGTTGCCAGGGTGGCGACGGCATTGGCGAAGCGCGCGCCATCCATATGCACCTTCAGCCCGTGGGCGTGGGCAATTTCGGTCAGGGTGCGGATTTCGTCGGGCTGGTAGAGCGTGCCGCATTCGGTGGCTTGGCTGAGCGACAGTGCCGCCGGTTGGGTTTTCTGCGGATTGCCCGGCGCGGTTAGGGCGAGGGTGCGGCTCAGGCCTTCGGGCGTGATCTTGCCGTGCTCGCCCTGGATATGCACCAGCTTGGCACCATTGGTGAAAAACTCCGGCGCGCCGCATTCATTTTCGGTGATATGCGCATCGGCGTGGCAGTAGATTTCGCCCCACGGCGGGCAGATACAGGCCAGCGCCAGCGCGTTCGCAGCCGTGCCGGTCGCAACCGCGATCATTTCCAGGTCGCACTCGAAGAGTTCGCGGAAACGGCGCAGGGCGAGCGCCGTCATATCGTCCGCGCCATAGGGCATGGCGCTGGATTGATTGGCGACGGCAATTGCTTCCAGAATTTCTTGCGGAACGGGAGCGACGTTATCGGAGGCGAAATTCAGCTTCATATTCAAGGCGTCCCCCCGTCCACGGCAATGCGGCCCAGGGTTTTGCCGGTGGCAGGATCGACGGCGAGCAGCAGGGCTTCGCCCTTCGGGCCGCGCGTGTGCAAAATCACCCGGTCCTGCGTTCCGGCAATCCCCACGAGGCCGAAACCCTCCGGCAAGCTCACCCGGCTCTCCCAAGCCTGTTTATTCCCGCCCATGCGAGAGGCTAAGGTAGCAAACAGCACCACGACGCCCACGATGATGAGAATTCCCATTCCAATGACCAGAGCCTTCAACGCCGCCACTCACCCCTCCTGTCTGCTGCCATGACGCAAGATCCGATCCTGACCATTTCCGACGATCTGGCGGGGGAGCGGCTCGACCGCGCCCTAGCAATGCTGCTGCCCGATCTTTCGCGCTCGCGCCTGAAAGCGCTGATCGAAGCGGGGCAGTTACACCTGTTACCCGAACTTCCCGACGAAAGCGACGATTCCCAGAGTCTCGGCGAGATAGTAACGGAGCCTCGGGCCGGGTCAAAGCTGGGCAGATCTTCGCGCTGCGCTTACCGGAAGCCGAATCGGCAGTGCCGCTGCCCCAGGATATTCCGCTGTCGATCCTCTATGAGGATGCGAGCCTGATCGTGATCGATAAGCCCGCCGGGATGGTGGTGCATCCCGCGCCGGGCAATCCCGACGGGACGCTGGTCAATGCGCTGCTCTATCATTGCGGGGCGAGCCTGACCGGGATCGGCGGGGTGGCGCGGCCGGGCATCGTTCACCGCATCGATAAGGAAACCAGCGGCACGCTGGTGGTGGCGAAAACCGACACGGCCCATGCGCATTTGTCGGCGCAGTTTGCCGATCATTCGGTCGACCGCACCTACCGCGCCTTCGTGTGGGGCGGGCCGGTGCCGCTGGAAGATCGGATCGAAGGGGCCATCGGTCGCCACCCGACCGACCGCAAGCGCATGGCGATCACCGCCAAGGGCAAGCCCGCTGTGACCTATTACGAAACCCTGGCGCGCTACGGCGTGCCCGACGTGACGCTGGTGACGCAACTGGCCTGCCGTCTGGAGACCGGGCGCACGCACCAGATTCGCGTTCACCTCACCCAGCGCGGGCACCCGCTGCTGGGCGATCCGGTCTATGGGCAACCGTCGAAGCAATCGCTCTCCTCCCTGCGCGGCGTGCAAAAATCTTCAGCGCTGACGCGTTGGGATCAGATCGCGGCTTACGTAAAGGGATGGGAGCGGCAGGCACTGCACGCGGCGGCCCTCGGGTTCATTCACCCGGTGTCCGGCGAGCATATGCTGTTTGAAACGCCGCTGCCGCCCGATTTGGCTGCCCTGGAGGCTTTTTTAGAACAAGCCTAATTTTGCGCTTGAAACAGTGTTAAGTTGCGATATGCTCGAATGATCCGAGGGGGAAACCCGACATTATCTCGCCTTTTTTTGGGGGATAGCGTCACCGCACCGCAGAATTGGGTGCCGAACTCGGACCAGGAGCCTGCCCAGGGGGAAGTCCCCCGACGAACGAACGCCATAGGAGGGTTCATCATGGCCGCGAGCTTGCCGATTATTGGAAGCGATGGAAATCTATCCCGGTATCTTTCGGAAATCCGAAAGTTCCCGATGCTGACGGTTGAGGATGAGTTTTCCCTCGCCAAAAAATTCAAAGACGAAGGCGATATTGAAGCCGCGCATAAGATGGTCACGAGCCATCTGCGCCTTGTCGCCAAAATCGCTATGGGCTATCGGGGCTACGGTTTGCCGGTCTCCGAGCTGATTTCCGAAGGTAATGTCGGCATGATGCAGGCGGTTAAACGCTTTGATGCCGATAAGGGCTTCCGCCTGGCCACCTATGCTATGTGGTGGATCCGCGCCGCCATTCAAGAATATATCCTGCATAGCTGGAGCCTCGTGAAAATGGGCACCACGGCGGCGCAGAAAAAGCTGTTCTTCAATCTGCGGCGGCTGAAGGGCCAAATGCGCGCGATTGACGATGGCGATATGACGCCGGAGCAGGTGGCCAAGATCGCAACCGACCTCGCTGTCAGCGAAGACGATGTGGTGCAGATGAACCGCCGCCTCGGCGCGCCGGATCACAGCTTGAACGCCCCCTTGCGCATCGATGGCGACGGCGAATGGCAAGATTGGTTAGTCGATGAAACCGAAAGCCAGGAGATCGCCCTGGCCGAGCAGGATGAATCGAGCAAACGCCGCGTGCTGCTGAAGGACGCCTTGGCGCAACTCAACGAGCGCGAACGCACCATCCTCGTCGCCCGCCGCCTCGCCGAAGAGCCGCAAACCCTGGAAGACCTGTCCCAGCGCTACAGCATCAGCCGGGAACGCGTGCGCCAAATCGAAGTGCGCGCTTTCGAGAAGCTGCAAAAGGCGATCCGCGAAGCCGCCACCGATAAGCGGCTGCTGACGGTCGCCTAACCGGATCGCGCTTAACCCGGCGGCGGCGTCAGTCGCCGGGCGAGCGTTTCCGCCGCAAATTCCGCCACCTCTAAAAGTTGACCCCGCGTCGCGCCCGATGCGGCGTCGGTTGCCATGCCCCGGCAGAGGGCGGTTACGGTCGCGGCCAAGGTTTCCGGCACCACATCGGCGGGCAAATCCCCCTCGGCAGCGGCGCGCTTTAGGCGCGCGGTAAGGGCCGTTCCCACGACATTCCGCTGTTCAATCAGGGCATCGCGCAGGTTTTGCGCCGTTTGATCGTTGGGCAAATGGGTGCTGAGCAGCAGGCATCCCGGCGGTCGGCCCGGTTCCGTTTGAGCTATCGCCGAGCCGCGCAGCATGGCCCGGATCACGGCGACGGCGGTTTTCTGCCCCAGCGCATCGGCCAGAAAATCATGATAGCCCGCGCCATAGCGTTCCATCACCCGTAAAAACACTCCCTCCTTATTGCCGAAAGCGGCGTAGAGGCTGGGCCGATTGATGCCCATCGCTTCGGTGAGGTCGGTCAGCGACGTGGCCTCATAGCCCTTTTCCCAGAACACCGGCAAAGCCGCATCCAGAACAGCATCGGGATCGAAACCGCGCGGGCGGCCCGGAGAACAGGATTTGGTCATGATATTTTACCGTTCAGTACAAAACACCTTGCCATCGTCTCGAAGAAGGCATATCTGTACCGTACAGTATAAAACGAGCTTTCGCCAGCCCTTCGGCAAAGCCCCTTCGAAAGACCCTTCTATCATGGCTCAGAAACTCTCCGGGAAAATCGCCCTCGTCACGGGCGGCTCGCGCGGTATCGGCGCGGCCTCGGCCAAAGCCTTGGCGGCAGACGGTGCTACCGTCGCCCTCAGCTATAATGCCTCCGCTGCGGGCGCGAACGCCGTTGTTGCGGACATCATCGCCGCCGGCGGCAAGGCGGTCGCCTTCCAGGCCGATCAAGCCGACGCTGCCAGGTAAAAGCCCTGGTGCAGAAAGTTCATACCCAATTCGGGCGGCTCGATATTCTGGTGAATAACGCGGGGGTGTTCGCTGGCGCCCCCGTCGATGCCCCCGACGCCGATGCTGCTGCGCTCGACCGGATGTGGGCGGTGAATGTGACCGGCGTCGTTGCGGCAATCCGCACGGCAGCGCCGTTGCTGGCCGAGGGCGGGCGCATCATCACCATCGGCTCCACGGTGAATGTCCGCGTGCCCTTCCCCGGCATCGCCGACTATACCGCGACGAAATCCGCCGTTCTCGGCTATTCCAAAGGCGCGGCCCATGACCTCGCCCCGCGCAAGATTACCGTGAATGTCATCCAGCCCGGCCCGATCCGCACCGAAATGGCCCCTGCGGAAGGCCCGCTGGAAGAATTTCTGCGCACGATCGTGCTGTTCAAGCGCTTCGGCACGCCGGAGGAAGTGGCTGCAGGCGTGCTCTTCCTCGCCAGCCCGGAAGCCTCCTATATTACGGGCACCGCGCTGGATATCGATGGCGGTGCCGCCGCGTAAGCTTTTCGGAACAGACCGAAAGGGCGGCCATCGTGCCGCCCTTTTTTTTGCCATCACACGCCCCTTTGGGGCGTCGCTGTGTCGGCTGCTTTTGCACAGCAAAAACCCCCGCCTGTTCGGGCGGGGTTTTTTTTGTCGGTATAATTTGGTTGCGGGGGCAGGATTTGAACCTGCGGCCTTCAGGTTATGAGCCTGACGAGCTACCGGGCTGCTCCACCCCGCGTTTTGTATGTTTGCGCTATCGGCTTGCGCCTACTTGAGCGCGTTTTATTTTTTGTCCTACCGCGCGTAGCGCTACTTGAGGACGTTTTTTTTGTCCTTTTGTTCCTATCGGCTTGCGCCTACTTGAGGACGTTTTTTTTTTTTTCGAGAGACTGTGAGTGTGTGTTGATTTTTTTGTTTTTTTGCCTATTGGTCGCGTTTGCGCTGCTTAAGGCGTTTTTTTTGTTATGTCGGTTTGAGGACTGGTCAGCGACTACTCTCCGTGTCTTAGACAAGTAAC
>NZ_LAJY01000157.1 GCF_000963705.1 Elstera litoralis
TGGTCCGCTTCAATGACGAACAGGCCCTTCGCCCGGCGGGCAATTCGATGTATATGACGGATCAAGAGGCCCTCCCCGCCCCCGAGACGGTGACGGTACAAGGCTTCACGGAAAGCTCGAACGTCAAGCCGGTGCTGGAAGTTACTCAAATGCTTGAGATTTTGCGCGACTATCAGTCGATGCAGAAGATGATCGACGCCGAGGGCGAACGTCAGACCAATGCGATCGCCAAGATCGCGCGGCAGGTTTAAGAGAGACGCGTTAAGACCCGGCAAAATTTGACTGGTGGCGGTTAAGCCAGGAAAGAAGGATACCGAACAATGCGGTCACTGAATATCGGCGCGACCGGGATGCTGGCACAGCAGCTCAACGTCGAAGTCATTTCGAACAATATCGCCAATCTGAACACGACCGGGTTCAAGCGCTCGCGCGCTGAATTCCAGGATCTTCTGTATCAGAACGAACGGCGCGTCGGCTCCACCTCCTCGGACGCCGGGACCACCATCCCGTCGGGCATCCAGGTCGGTCTCGGTGTGCGCACGGCGGCGGTTTACCGTATGCACGAGCAGGGCAATATTCAGCCGACCAGCAATCCGCTCGATGTTGCGGTGCAGGGCATCGGTTATTTCGCCGTCGATTTGCCGACGAACGAAATTGCCTATACCGCGCGCGGCTCGTTCCAGCTCAATGAAAACGGCCAGATCGTAACCGCCGACGGCTATCAGCTGCGCGGCCCCGGCCAGGTGCCGCAGAATGCCCAGTCGATCACCATCAATTCCTCCGGGGAAGTGCTGGTGAAGGTTCCGGGGCAGACCCAGGCGCAGAACATCGGCCAGATCAATCTGACCACCTTCGTCAACGAAGCCGGTCTTCAGGCGGCGGGCCAGAATCTGTTCATGCAGACGCAGGCCTCGGGCGAGCCGGACGATGGCGTTCCCGGTGTGGAACAGCGCGGCACGATCCTTCAGGGTTTCCTTGAAACCTCGAACGTCAACATCGTCTCGGAAATCACCAATCTGATTACCGCGCAGCGCGCTTACGAAATGAACAGCCGCGTGATCGAAACCTCCGATCAGATGATGAGCACGCTCACGCAGATGCGCTAACCCCTTAGCGTCCTAACCGGATAAGGTGATCCCTCGAATGTCCCGCGCGCCGCGCTTTCTTCTCTCTCTCGCCGGGCTGCTTCTGGCGCTGCTGATCGTGCCGATCGCAGCGCAGGCAGCGGCGACGCTGAAGAATGGAGTGCTGGCGAGCGGCGTTCTGGTGCTCGACAAACCAGAGGTTCGCCTCGGGGATCTCTTTGATGGGCTGCCCGCCGATATCGCGGCACGCCCCGTGCGTGGGCTCGGGACACCCGATAGCGGCAGGGTGCTGGATGCCGAACAGCTTGAGGCGATTGCGCGGGAGAATGGGCTTTCCTGGCGCCCCGCCTCCCCGACGCTATCGATCCGGATCGACCGGCCCGTCGAGCAAATCGGCGAAGAGATGGTTTTGCAGACCGTGACGCAGGCGCTTGCGGTGCAGGGACATCCGACCGGCGAAATTCGCCTGGATGCGCCGCCCGCCCCGTTCACCGTGGGCCGAGGGCAAGCGCGGCAGGGCTTGCGCGTGAGCGATTTGAGTTTCGATCCGAAGCTCTCCCGCTTCACCGCGCAGATCGGCCCGGCCGCTGGCGGTGAAAGCCGCCGCGTGGCGGGCCGAGTGATTGCGATGGCCGATGTGCCGGTGATGACCCGCGCGGTCGGTACCGGCGAGGTCATTCAGGCCGGGGATGTCGCCATCCAACGGTTGCGCGCCGATCAAGCCGGGCGCAGCTATGTGGTCGATCCTGACCGGATCATCGGTAAAACCGCCCGGCGCACCCTGCTTGTCGGGCAACCGGTGCGGCCCGGCGATCTGAATGCAACGATGATGGTGCAGAAGAATGCACCGATTACGGTAAATGTCGTGTCCGGCTCGATGGCCTTGGTTATGCAGGGCAAAGCGTTGGACGATGGGGCGTTGGGCGATATGGTGCGGGTGTTGAATATCCGCAGCAATAAGGTGCTGAGCGGGATTGTTTCCGCCCCCAGTACGGTGACAGTGCAGGCTACTGTCGTCACCGTCGCACCAGGCGCTTCCGGCCCCAATTCCGGTGCCCGGACGAATTGAAAAGGTGAGCAGAAAGAGGCCGATGATGACACGCAGCCCCAAGATTTCGACCGAAGCTCGCCCCGCGACCGCCCGCAAACGGATGGCCGTGCCGAGCGCGCTGCTGTTTGGGGCGCTGCTGCTATCCGGCTGTAATACGCTGGATCGCCTTGAAGCGATTGGCAAGACGCAAGAGTTCACGCCGGTCGTCAATCCGTCGGAACAGCCGAACTACCGCCCCATCAGCCTGCCGATGCCGCAGCCGGTTGCAACCGCGCGCCAACCAAGCTCGCTGTGGCGCGTCGGCAGCCGCACCTTCTTCCGCGATATCCGCGCGCGCACCGTTGGCGATATCGTTACCGTCGTCGTCGATTTCCGGAACCGTTCAGCTTCTTTGGGCGGCGGGCTCAATCGGTCACAGACCGACACGCAGGGCGCGGGCCTGAATAGCGCCGGCAGCCTCTTCGGTCTCGATATTCAACAGGCGCTCGGCGGTGCCGACCCCACCACCCTGTTTGGCACCAACAGCAATCTGACCTCGCGCCGCAACGCCACCACCAATGGTACCGACGCCGCCAATCAGTTGCGCCTTGCCGCCGTGGTGATGCAAACGCTGCCCAACGGCAATATGGTCATCCAGGGCCGTCAGGAATTCCTGGTGAACTATGATATGCGCGAACTGCTGGTCAGTGGCGTTATTCGACCGGAAGACATTAGCTCGGGCAATACCATCGAATACGATAAAATCGCCGAAGCCCGTATCGCCTACGGCGGTCGCGGCCAAGTGAAGGATATCGCTCAGCCGCGCTACGGTACGCAATTCATGGATATTATTCTGCCGTTCTAAGTTTTTGGTCCCGGCAGAAAGCCAAAAGCCCGCCCC
>NZ_LAJY01000158.1 GCF_000963705.1 Elstera litoralis
GGCCCGGGCGACCGAGCTTTCGCCCTCCCTGCGCGACCGGCTGAAACTGACGCCGGAACGGCTTGAGGGCGTGGCCAAGGGGCTCGACGAGATTGCGGCGCTGCCCGATCCCCTGGGCGCGGTGCTGGAAGACTGGCATCAGCCGAACGGGCTGCATTTCCAGAAAATCCGGGTGCCGCTCGGCATCATCGGCATCATTTACGAATCGCGCCCGAATGTAACGGCGGATGCGGGTGCGCTCTGCGTGAAATCCGGCAATGCTGTGATCCTGCGCGGCGGGTCCGACAGTTTCGCCTCCTCCGGTGCGATTCTTAACGCCTTGCGCGCCGGGCTGAAGGCCGCGGGTTTGCCCGAAGATTGCGTTCAGGCCTTGCCGACGCCGGACCGGGCGGCGGTGGGGCTGCTGCTGACGATGACCGACACGCTGGATGTGGTCATTCCGCGCGGCGGCAAATCGCTGATCGCCCGCGTCGCGGCCGAATCGCGCGTGCCGGTGTTGAAGCATCTCGACGGCAACTGTCATACCTATATTCACCGCGCCGCCGATCTGGAAACCGCCCGTAAAGTGGTGCTGAACGCCAAGCTGCGCCGAACGGGCGTTTGCGGGGCGACCGAAAGCTTGCTGTTCGACGCGTCTATCGTCCAAAGCCACGCCGGGCTGATCCTGAAAGACCTGCTCGATGCCGGGTGTGCCGTGCGCGCCGATGCCGGGCTCGAAACCCTCGATCCCCGGATTGAACCCGCCACCGATGCGGATTGGGGCACCGAATATCTCGAAGCCATCGTGTCGGCGAAGGTCGTGACCGGGGTTGCCGAGGCGATTGCCCATATCAACCGCTATGGCTCGCACCATACTGAGGCGATTCTAACCGAAGACGTCGAGGCAGCGGCGGCGTTTCTGGCCGGGGTCGATAGTGCCATCGTGCTGCATAATGCTTCGACGCAGTTTGCCGATGGCGGCGAGTTCGGTTTCGGTGCGGAAATCGGCATTTCCACCGGCAAGCTGCACGCGCGTGGCCCCGTGGGGGCGCAGCATTTGACGTCGATTAAATATCTCGTGCGGGGCAATGGCACAGTTCGCGCCGGATAAAGCCGCGTTACGCGCGCTGCGGCGGTTTCGGCGCGGGCAGGGACAGGTGATCGGGCTGCTGGGCGGATCGTTCAATCCCGCCCATGACGGTCATCGCCATATCGGGCTCGAAGCTTTGCGCCGCTTGGGGCTCGATTGGGTCTGGTGGCTGGTCTCGCCGCAGAACCCGCTGAAGTCGGCGGCCGAGATGGCCGCACTGCCCGAGCGCGTGGCCTCGGCGGTGAGCAAAGCGCGGCATCCGCGCATGGTGGTGACGGCGATTGAAAGCGATCTCGGCACGGTCTATAGCGCTGAGACCCTGCGGCGGTTGGTGCTTTTGTTCCCCAATCAGCGCTTCGTGTGGCTGATGGGGGCCGATAATCTCGGCCAAATCGCCCGGTGGCGCGCCTGGCGGAGCTTGTATGACCGAGCGGCGGTTGCGGTTTTCGCCCGCGCGCCTTATTCTGGCAAGGCTCTTCATGGGCAGGCCGCGCTGACGTTTCGCGCCGCGCGCTTGCCCGACGCCGCCTGCCGCGCGCTTGCCCGGCACAAACGGCCTGCTTGGGTCTTTTTGCGTACCCGTTTACACCCGGCCTCGGCCACCGCGATTCGCGCGGCGGCGAGGGTGGGTGTAAGATCTTCTCAAGACTAACCGGAGGGTTCTCCCATTTCCGCCCCTAATGATACGACGCCGCCCACGGCGCCGACCACCTCGACGACCGACCCCGTTTCCACCAAAAGCACGGCGCTTGTCGAGCAGTTGGTTGAAGTGGCCAAAACCTCGCTGGACGATGGGAAAGCGGAAGGCATTGTCGTGATTCCGCTCATCGGCAAAACCAGCATCGCCGATTACATGATTATCGCCTCGGGCCGCTCGAACCGGCAAGTGGCGGCGCTCACGATGAATCTGGCTGAAAAGCTGAAAGAAGCCGGGGCCAAGGGCATCACCATCGAAGGCATGCCGCGCGCCGATTGGGTGCTGGTTGATGCCAAAGACATCATCGTTCACCTCTTCCGCCCGGAAGTGCGCAGCTTCTACAATCTCGAAAAAAATGTGGGGCGTCGAGCTGCCGCCGGAAGTGCTGGTCAAAGGCTATTCGGTCGATAGCGATAGTCTCACCGACGCCGAAGCCGAGGAAGATTGGGACGAAGAGGCCGGCGAAACCCCGCGCTTCTAACCTTTTCCGATGCGCGTCCATTTGCTCGCGGTCGGGCGTTGTAAAGAGGCGGCCATCAAGTCCCTGGTGGCCGAGTATGGCAATCGTTTGCGCCCGGCGCTGTCGCTCATCGAGGTCGAGGAGCGGCGCGCGCTGCCCGCCGCCGAGCTAAAAGCCCGCGAAGGCCAGCTTCTGCTTGAGGCCGTGCCGAAGGGGGCGACGCTGGTCGCGCTCGACGAGCATGGCAAGAGCCTATCGAGCCAAGCTTTTGCCGACCAGATCGGGCGCTGGCGCGATAGCGGCGTCGCCGATCTTGCCTTTGCCATCGGCGGGGCCGATGGGCATGATGCGGCGCTGCTGGACCGCGCCGATTTCAAACTCAGCCTCAGCCCGCTCACCTGGCCGCATATGCTGGTGCGGGTGATGCTGGCCGAGCAAGTGTATCGCGCCCATTCGATCCTCGCCGGGCACCCGTATCACCGGGAGTAGGGCGTTCAGGCCCGATATTGCCAAATATAATAGCGCCCCTCCGCGATGCCCTCGGGCAGCGGCAGGGCGTGCCAGTTCGGCACACTCATCTTCTGATCGGCGACGATATAGGCCCCGTCCGCTAAGAGCGGCGGCAGCGCCTGTTCGAGCGCGCGGATTAAGGGCTCCGTGGTGTCGCGGCTACCATCGCCGATATCGCTATGGACCAAGCGTGCGCCAGCCCCCAAACGTGGACGGATGGCCGGGAGGGTATCGCGCACGTCGCCCAAGATCATCATGTCTTCCGGCGGGGCGCTTTTCGGGTTGGCCCGCATGGCGCGGTCGAACACAAAAATCGGCGCGTTGGGGAAAAGTTCGCGCAGATGATCGTAGGTGCGGCCATTGCCGAGGCCGAGTTCCAAGACGGGCTCAGTCAGCGTCGGGCCGTGGACCTGGGCGGCAATGAAGTTTAGGCACGCGCGCTGCGCGACCATGCGATTGATGAAGCTATCGAGACGAGACATGGCCTGTTGTGGCAAGCCCGCCCCCCGGCGTCAAGGCTTGCTCCCTGGGGACGGCGTGATAAGCTCCGCCGCCAAAGTTTTAGGAGACGCAGTAGCATGAGCGAAGCGCAGCGCTGGGACCAAGAGTATCAGGACGGTCGATGGAATTTTCTGCATAAGCTGCGGGAAGCGCCGCGCTATGGGGCGGTTGCCGCCTATCTGATGCAGGCTCCGCGCCCGTTCCGGCTGCTCGATATCGGTTGCGGCGATGGGGTGTTGATGCGTTACGTCCACCCGTCGCTTTTGTCCGGCTACGTCGGCGTTGACCTGTCGCAAGCCGCGCTCGACCGTTTCGAAGGGCTGCCCCCCGGCGGTGTCACGCGTTGCGCCGATCTCGCGGCCTATGAACCCGAAGGAAAATTCGACGCCATCCTGTTCAATGAAGTGCTGTTTTTCACCGCCGATCCGGTGGCGGAAATGGCGCGCTACCGCAAAGCGCTGACGCCCAACGGCGTGATGATCGTCTCGCTCTACGCCAAGGAAACCGGCGGCGCGCGGCGCATTCTCGATCAGGTCCACGAAGCGCTAACCGGGCCGGACTGGACGCTGCTCGACCATTGCCGCCTGACGACGCTGGGCAAGGGCACCAACTGGCAGCTTTATCTGGCGCGATGAATATGGAGCTTCAGCCCTTCACCGAGGCGGATATTCCCGACCTGCTGGGTTGGTTCCCGGACGCAGCCGCGCTGATGCAGTGGGGCGGAACCTCGGTTTCATTTCCGCTCACGGCGGCGCAGTTCGAACCGATGCTCGCTGAAGCGCGCCGAGAGGTGCCGCGTTTACAGGTTTTAAAGGCGGTTGTAGAGGGCAAGACCCTTGGGCATCTTCAGATCGTGCAGGATTGGCTGCACGGGGTAGCCCGTTTTGGCCTTGTCGCGATTCATCCCGAGTATCGTGGCCAAGGATTTTCCCGCCCGATGATGCGGTTAGCGCAAGCCCGCGTTTTCGCCTCAGCGGTTTTTCAGCGGTTGGAGTTGCAGGTCTATACGCAGAACGCGCCCGCTGTCCGTGCCTATGAATCGGCAGGGTTTGTGCGCGAAGGCGTGCGCCGCTCCGCACTTCAGATCGGTACGGACCGTTGGGACATCGCCTTTTATGCGATCTTGCGAGCGGAATATGAGGCGCGTGACTAACTGTCTAGGGTGAGTAAAAGCGTAGGGTTAGTCTCGATAGACATCCCCCCGATTGCCAATGCGCACGACGAGAATACGCAAAATATCATCTTCGATGCTGGCAATGATGCGATAATCGCCGACGCGATACTTCCAGTTAA
>NZ_LAJY01000159.1 GCF_000963705.1 Elstera litoralis
TCATCCCGGTATGGTGCCCTCGCCGATGGTTGGCACCGTCTATCTCGCTGCCGAACCCGGCGCACGCCCGTTCATTGCGGTGGGCGACACGGTGCAGAAGGGGCAAAGCCTGCTGATTATCGAAGCGATGAAGGTGATGAACCCGCTACCGTCGCCGCGCGCCGGCGTGGTGAAGGAAATCCTCGTGACTGATGGCAAGCCGGTCGAATACGGCGAGCCGCTCGTGATTATCGAGTAATCATGTTCGAGAAGATCCTCATCGCCAATCGCGGCGAAATTGCCCTTCGCATCCACCGTGCCTGCCGCGAGCTGGGCATTCAGACGGTTGCGGTCCATTCCACCGCGGATGCCGACGCCATGCACGTGCGCTTAGCCGATGAAAGCGTCTGCATCGGCCCGCCCGCGCCGCGCCAAAGCTATCTGAACATGCAGGCGATTCTGACGGCGGCGACGATCACCGGGGCGGAAGCCATTCACCCCGGCGTCGGCTTTCTTGCGGAAAACGCCGATTTCGCGCAGATGGTGCAGGATCACGGGCTGGTCTTCATCGGCCCGTCGCCCGAGCATATCCGCATTATGGGCGATAAGATTACGGCAAAACGGGCCGTGCAGGCGCTCGGCATTCCCACGGTGCCCGGCTCCGACGGTCCGGTGACGAGTGACGAGGAAGCGCTGGACATCGCGCGCCGCATTGGCTTTCCCATCCTCATTAAAGCGGCGGCGGGCGGCGGCGGCAAGGGCATGAAGATTTGCCGGAACGAAGAGGATTTGCGCACGCAACTGCCGGTCGCGCGGTCGGAAGCGCGGTCCTTCTTCGGCAATGACGCGGTGTTCTTCGAAAAATTCCTGGAAAAGCCACGCCACATCGAATTGCAAATCTTGGGCGACGGGCAAGGCAATGTCATCCACTTGGGCGAGCGCGATTGCTCGCTGCAACGCCGTCATCAAAAGCTGCTCGAAGAAGCCCCCTCGCCCGCGCTGAACGCCGACGAGCGCGAAGCCATCGGCCAGATCGCCCTGAAGGCGATGGGCACGCTCGGCTATGCCTCCGCAGGCACGCTGGAGTTTCTCTACGAAGACGGGCAGTTCTATTTCATCGAAATGAACACGCGCCTTCAGGTGGAACACCCGGTGTCGGAATTCATTACCGGCATTGATCTGGTGCGCGAGCAAATCCGCATCGCTGCGGGCGGTAAGCTGACGCTGAAACAGGAAGACGTGCGCTTCAGCGGCGCTGCCATCGAAGTGCGCATCAACGCCGAACACCCGGAAACCTTCGCGCCCTCGCCGGGTAAGATCGGCGAATATCACGCGCCGGGCGGGCCGGGGGTGCGCGTCGATTCGGCGCTCTATTCCGGCTATAAGGTGCCGTCGCACTACGATAGCCTCGTCTCGAAGCTGATCGTCTACGGCAAGACGCGCAACGAATGCCTGATGCGCCTGCGCCGTGCCCTGGAAGAATATGTGATCGGCGGCATTCAAACGACGATCCCGCTGCATCAAAAGATCATCGCCGATCCGGATTTCATTACCGGCGATTACACGATCCATTGGCTCGAACACTTCATGGAACGCGCCGCCGCCGCAAAGGATGCGGGCGGCGCGTAAGCCCAGGGGCGGGGGAGACGGATGCGCTTAACCCCCGATCTTCTCCTGCGCGCCTATGCCGCCGGGATTTTTCCGATGGCGGACGGTCGGGACGATCCGGAACTTTTCTGGGTCGACCCCGATTTTCGCGGCATTCTGCCGCTCGATGGGTTTCACGTCCCCAAACGCCTGAGGCGGACGCTTCGGGCCGAACCCTACCGGGTGAGCGTCGATAGCGCCTTCCGCCAAACGGTCGAAGCCTGCGCCGCCCCGCGCCCCGGCAGCCCCGATAGTTGGATCAATGCCGAGATCAAACGGCTCTACGGGCTGTTGTTCGCGGCAGGCCACGCCCATTCGGTCGAATGCTGGCAGGGCGAGCAACTCGTCGGCGGGCTCTACGGCGTTACCCTCGGCGGCGCGTTTTTCGGCGAGAGCATGTTTTCCACAGCAAACGACGCCAGCAAGATCGCTTTGGTCTATCTCGTGGCGCAGTTGCGGGCGGGCGGCTTCACTTTGCTGGACACGCAGTTTAAGACCGATCACCTCGCCCAATTCGGCGTTATCGAAATCGCGCGGGCGGACTATCGCAGAAGACTGGACGAAGCCCTGCCAATCCAGGCAGTGTTTGGCCGTATAGTTTTAGGACAGCCGCTGTCGTTGGAGGACGTAATCCACTATGCGGGATGCTGAGACGCTGGATCTT
>NZ_LAJY01000016.1 GCF_000963705.1 Elstera litoralis
GTCCCGGCTTTTAACCAAGGTGGTTTTATGCTCTTCACGGATGATATCCATGCAGAGTTCGACGCATTCATCGCAGATGAACACTGTCGGTCCAGCGATCAGCTTGCGCACCTCATGCTGGCTCTTCCCGCAGAAGGAGCAATAAAGCGTATTCTTGCTGTCGCCGCTGCTTGCCCTGGTCATGCTAAACTCGCTTTCGCCCCCTCACCGCTCCTGCCGATCGACCGATTCTGCCCGAGTGCGCCCCGGTCTTTCGCTGTCGAGAGGAGGATTTGCCATTGACAAAGCCATATTCCTCTTATCGTCACTTCATTCAATAGGAAGCGACGGCGGGGCGCAATCACCTTCTCGCAGGGGCCTATCGTCAAGACGCCTGCCCATCGCCCGTTTTCGGGCGGGCGGCAACGACTTGATCGATCAACCCGAAGGTTTTCGCTTCTTCCGCATCCATGAAATTATCGCGTTCCATCGCCGCTTCGATGATCTCAAGCGACTGGCCGGTATGCTTTACGTAGATATCGTTCAGGCGCGCGCGGAGCTTCAGAATCTCGCGGGCTTGAATTTCGATATCGGTCGCCTGCCCCTGTGCCCCGCCCGACGGCTGATGGACCATGATGCGCGCATTGGGGAGCGCGTAACGCTTGCCCTTCTCGCCGGCGGCCAGCAACAGCGACCCCATGCTCGCGGCTTGGCCGAGGCACATAGTGGTCACTTGCGGGCGGATGTACTGCATCGTGTCGTAGATCGACAGGCCCGCCGAAACATAGCCTCCCGGCGAGTTGATGTAGAAGCTGATTTCCTTGCTGGGATTTTCGGCTTCCAAAAACAGCAACTGCGCACAAATCAAGCTGGCGACATGGTCATTGACCGGGCCAACCAGGAAAATGATGCGCTCTTTCAGCAGGCGGGAATAGATATCGAACGCGCGCTCGCCGCGAGCCGTTTGCTCGATCACCATCGGCACCAGCGTGTTCATCGTGAATTCGGTCGCGTCCCGCATAATCCCTCTCAATCCTAACGAAGCGCCCCTCCAGAAACGAAAGGGCGGCCTTAGCCGCCCTTTCCCTGCCTTACTCGGCGTCAGCCTTCAGCAGTTCTTCGGGGGTGACGGTTTTATCCGTTACCTTGGCCGTGGTTAGAATATGGTCTACCACCTTGTCTTCGAAAATAGGGCCACGGATCTGCGTTATGGCGTCCTGATTATTCGTGAAGAACTCAAGGACCTGACGCTCCTGCCCCGGATACTGGCGGGCCACGTTGAAAATCGCCGCGCGCAGTTCCTGATCTTCGATCTGGATATTGTGCAAACGACCGATTTCCGCCAGCAGCAGCCCCAGGCGCACGCGGCGATTGGCAATGCGCTTATATTCGTCGCGCACTTCATCGTCCGACTTGCCTTCCAGCAGCGGATCATTTTCACCGGCGGCCTTGGCTTGTTCGAACTGGTTCCAGATCGCGTTGAACTCGGCCTCTTCCAGCGTCGGCGGCACGTCGAAGCTGTGCGTCGTGTCCAGCTTATCGAGCAGCACGCGCTTGGCCTTCAGGCGACCGGCGGCGGCATATTCGCGTTCGATCTGGCCGCGAATGGCAGTCTTCAGCGCATCCAGGCTTTCAAGACCGAACGCCTTGGCGAAATCGTCGGTCAGTTCAACCTGTTCCGGTTCGCGCAATTCCTTTACGGTCACGTCGAAGGTAACCGCCTTGCCCTTCAGGTTTTCGGCTTGATAGTCGGCCGGGAAGGTCACGTTCAGAACCTTCTCCTCGCCCAGCTTCGCGCCGATCAACTGATCTTCGAAGCCCGGAATGAACATGCCGGAGCCGAGCGTGAGATGGAAATCGGTCCCCGCGCCGCCCTGGAACGGCTCGCCTGCGTCTTTACCGACAAAATCGATCACGACGGTGTCGCCAGCCTGGGCCGGACGATCTTCTTCGACCTTCTTGGTGGCGCGTGATTCGCTGCGGAGCTTTTCCAAGCCCTTGTCCACGTCTTCATCGGCGACCGGCGCCGTCGGGCGCTCGATTTCCAGCGTGGCGAAATCGGCAACGGTGATTTCCGGCAGGATTTCAACGTCCATCGTGAATTGAACGCCCGATTCCAGCTCGAAGCTTTCCACATTCACCTTCGGCTGGAAGGCAGGGCGCAGGCCTCGCTCTTCAATCGCCTTCGACGAGGTCTGCTGAACGGTGGTTTCGAGAACTTCGCCCATCACCGAGCCGAGGTAGCGTTGACGCACAAGGTTCATCGGAACCTTGCCCGGACGGAAGCCCGGAACGCTGACTTTCTTTGCCAGCTCGGCCAGCTTCGCATTCACCTGGGTTTCCAGATAATCGGCCGGGACGGCAATTTTATATTGGCGCTTCAGGCCTTCGGCGAGGGTTTCAGTTACCTGCATGAACTATGTTCCACTTATTCCTATCGGCTAATCTCGACAGGTGCATCGTTGAGCGAGCGGCCCCGCAAGCCCGAGGGGGTCCGCCCCGACGCACGCCGTATCGACATCGCGGGTTCAGGGCTGACCCAGCTAAACGGTTTCCCGCAGCCCGTCAAGGGAGGCGCGCGCAACACCGAAGCATTGCCGCCAAAAATTTGATGAAGATATAAGGTGGTGCGGGCGAAGGGACTTGAACCCCCACTCCTTGCGGAACTGGAACCTAAATCCAGCGCGTCTACCAATTCCACCACGCCCGCACAGCGGCGCGGAAGATGCCTTTAAGTGCTGGTGCTGTCAATGGGGTGCGAAAGCCGAGAGCCCCTGTTTCGTCGACAGCCTGGATTTAAGCCTTGCGCGCAAAGGTCTCACGGAAGGCGCTGAGCGCCAACACGCGGTTTTCGCTGTGCCGGGCCGCCGGACCACAGCCCGAGCGGGGCTCCACTGTGAAGCGATAATGAACGTGAGGAATGCCGCGCGCGTCGGTATCGACATAAATGACTTCAGCCTGCCCCGCGACCGACACCAGCTCCCGCTGGCGGAAAATCGCCCCTGGCGCGATTTCGTTAGGAGATGCGCCGCCGAATAAGCCCCGTCCAATCATAGCCGCTCTCCCGTCCCATACCGTCCGCCCGAATGCGGTTTCATCTTTCGCTAGGACTACGTTACGATGGTTTTCTGAATTTGTCGCTTTAAAAAAAAGCTCTAACCTATGTTTATAACGTGTTTTTTCCATAAAAATTGAGAAGAATATCAGGCAGTGACGCGACTAAGTCCTCGGCGATCATCCCGGCTCCTGGAAAGACGGTGGCGGCGCGGGCGTGGAGCCAAACGCTTGCCTCGGCGGCTGCCCCTGCCGGGAAACCCTGCGCCAAGAGGCCGAGGATGAGCCCCGCCAACACATCGCCCGACCCCGCCGTTGCCAGCGCCGCCGGGGCATCGGCCTGAACCGTTACGATCCCATCTGGGCGCGCGATGAGCGTATCGGGGCCTTTCAAGACCAAAGTTGCCCCCAACCAGCGCGCGGCGGCCTGGGCTTTGGCCAGCCGCCCGGGGTGTTCAGCGATTGGCGTTCCGGCAAACAGCCGGGCGAACTCGCCCTCATGGGGGGTGAGAACGCACGGCCCGCCGAGCGCGCGGCGCAAAAAGCTCGGCCTCGCCACTAAAGCTGGTGAGCGCGTCGGCATCCAACACCAACGGCCTGCCGGTCGCAGCAGCAGCGAGAACGGCAGCGCGGGTGGCCGGGCCAACGCCATTGCCGGGGCCGATCAAGAAGCCCGTCGCGCGCCGTTCGCTGCAAACTTCCGCCCAGGGTTTCGTCGAGATAAGCGTTCCCGGCCAATCGCTTATTGGGCGTTCTGCCACCAGCGAAACCAATCCAGTCCCCGCCCGTCGTGCTGCTCGGCTGGACAAGATCGCCGCGCCGCTCATGCCGCCCGTCGCAGGATGCCCGGCGTGGATCATCGCCCAACCGCGCGTGAACTTATGGTCGGTAAGGCCCGGTTTTCGAAAGAAACCCGACCAAAGCTCCGGATGATTAAGGCGGCAGGCGGGCTGGTCGGCGGGCAGAATGGCGGCAGGAATACCGATATCCGCGAGATGAAGCTCACCGCACAAAGCTTTGCCAGGCATAATAAAATGTCCCGGCTTGAAACGATGAAACGTCACGGTTAGCGCCGCCTGGGGTACCCAGTCGGCAACGATCCCCGTGCTGCCGTCCAGCCCGGACGGAACATCGACGGCCACCAGCGGGAGCGCGGCGTGCCGCGCCAACCAGCGCGCACTGGCGGCGGTAGTGGACGGTTGAGCCCGCCCCGAACAGCGCGTCGAC
>NZ_LAJY01000160.1 GCF_000963705.1 Elstera litoralis
CCTTCGCGGATAGCGAAGCGCAAGCCTTCGTCCATCGCGATCGGTTGGATGAGTTCCACATCCATCGACACGTTATCGCCCGGCATGACCATTTCGGTGCCTTCCGGCAGCGACACGTTCCCGGTGACATCCGTGGTACGGAAGTAGAACTGCGGACGATAGTTGGTGAAGAACGGCGTGTGACGACCGCCTTCTTCTTTCGTCAGAATATAGGCTTCCGCCTTGAACTTGGTGTGCGGCGTGATCGAGCCGGGAGCTGCCAGAACCTGACCGCGTTCCACGTCTTCACGCTTCGTGCCGCGCAGCAGCGCGCCGATATTGTCGCCCGCCTGGCCGCTATCGAGCAGCTTGCGGAACATTTCAACGCCGGTCACCGTCGTCTTCACCGTGGTCTTCAGACCGACGATTTCGACTTCTTCACCGACCTTCACAATGCCGCGTTCAACGCGACCCGTGACCACCGTGCCGCGACCCGAGATCGAGAACACGTCTTCGATCGGCATCAGGAACGGACGATCCACCGGGCGTTCCGGCTGCGGAATGTACGCGTCGACTTCGGCCATCAGCTTCAGAATAGCGTCGCGGCCGAGTTCCGGCTGCTTGTCTTCCAGCGCGCAGAGGGCCGAGCCCTTCACGATCGGAATATCATCGCCGGGGAACTGGTAGGACGACAGCAGCTCGCGCACTTCCATTTCAACCAGTTCGAGCAGATCGGGATCATCGACCATGTCGCACTTGTTGAGGAACACCACCAGCGACGGCACGCCGACCTGACGGGCCAGAAGAATATGTTCGCGCGTCTGCGGCATCGGGCCGTCAGCGGCCGACACAACCAGAATCGCGCCGTCCATCTGCGCCGCGCCGGTAATCATGTTCTTCACATAATCGGCGTGGCCGGGGCAATCGACGTGCGCATAATGGCGGTTCGCGGTTTCATATTCGACGTGCGCCGTCGAAATCGTGATCCCGCGCGCCTTTTCTTCCGGCGCCTTGTCGATCTGATCGTACGCCGTGAAGGTCGCCCCGCCCGATTCCGCCAAAATCTTCGTGATCGCGGCCGTCAGCGAGGTCTTCCCATGATCGACGTGACCAATCGTGCCGATGTTGCAATGCGGCTTGTTCCGCTCAAATTTAGCCTTCGCCATGAACTGGAGACTTCCTCTAAACCAAGGGGGTAACGACCACGGATGGGTCCAACGGTGGGCGACTGCTCGCGTCGGATCGTAAGCTGCGGGCGGCGCTGGAGCGGGTGAAGGGAATCGAACCCTCACAACCAGCTTGGAAGGCTGGGGCTCTACCGTTGAGCTACACCCGCCAGATCCGCGACCGAACAGCACCAATCCATACGCCAGCAGCGGTCCGCAATCGTTGATTCAGACGAACTTAACATTCTTCTGAATCAGCGTTTACGACCGCTTGCGGTGTGCCGCAGTCCGGCAAACCGGACTTCTAGGAACCTTGGTGGAGGGAGTTGGATTTGAACCAACGTAGACATTCGTCGGCAGATTTACAGTCTGCTGCCATTGACCGCTCGGCCACCCCTCCCAGGGTTCCCGGACGATTGTTGCCAACCGCCGCGACGGAGAGGGGATTATTGGATTACCCCCCCGCCTGTCAATCAATATGAGCATTCGGAGTCCTGTTTCGGGCGGTTTTATGACAAAGCCCCGCCCCGTTAATCCCTTGCTCCGGTGGCCGCGCCAGCGCAAACTAGCGCCCTCTTTGTCTCCTATTTGTGACTTGACTGCGCCCCATGCCCCCATCCCGTCCGCCGCGTTCCCCCGCTTCCCGAGGCCCCCGGCCCAATCCATCGTCGCCCGGCAAGAGCCCACCCCCGGAGACCCGCCGCGACGAGGCCCCGCGCGGTCGCCGGGGCGGCGGTCGTAGCGACGGCGGATCGAACCAGAACTGGCTGTTCGGCCATCATGCGGTGCGCGCCGCCCTCGCCAACCCCGACCGCACCTGCCGTCAACTGCTGCTAACCCCGGAAGCGGCGAAGGATTGGATGGAGGCAGGCCTAACCCCGACCATCGTCGACCGCACCGAGATCGACCGGCACGTGCCCGCCGGTGCGGTGCATCAGGGCGTCGCGCTGCTGGCCGATCCGTTGCCGGAACTGGCGCTGGAAGACGTGCTGTTTTCCGCCGCGCCCGACGCGCTGTTCGTACTGCTCGACCAAGTCACCGACCCCCATAATGTCGGCGCGATTCTGCGCTCCTGCGCCGTGTTCGGCGTGACGGCGCTGATTATGCCGGATCGCAATGCCGCGACCGCGACAGGCACGCTGGCGAAAACCGCCTCGGGCGCTTTGGAAGCCGTGCCGGTGGTGCGCGTCGTCAACCTCTCGCGCACGATCCGCCAGCTCCAAGAGGCGGATGTTTGGGTGATCGGCCTCGAAGGCATCGCCGAAAAGCCGCTGGAAGCCGTGCTGCGCCCCGGCCGCATCGCCCTCGTGCTCGGGGCCGAAGGGCCGGGCCTGCGGCGCTTGACCGGCGAGACCTGCGATACCCTCGGGCATCTTCCGACGGCGGGCGAGTTCGCCTCGCTGAACGTGTCGAACGCCGCCGCCGTCGCCCTCTATGCGACGCGGCGGGTTTTGGCGGGTGGTGCTGCCTGATGGGTTGGCGGGCGGCGCTTCTCGGCAGCCTTCTGGCAGCCTCCGGCCCAGCAACGGCGATCGTGCCGCAGCCGCAGCCCCCTGCGATGGTGAAAGCGCAAGCGCAGCTTCCCGGCGAAGCGCCTGCGCCCGCCGCCGAGCCCGCCAAGGAAGCCCCCGCCTTACGCTCTATACCTCCTTCGATCCCCAGCGACTCGCCGCCCTTCTCGCGGAATTTCAGAAGAACAGCGGCATTCAGGTTCAGGTCGAGATGGATCAGGCGGACCTGCTGCTAGGCCGCTTGTTACGCGAAGGCGCGACCACCGCCGCCGATGTGGTGCTGCTCCCCACCCTTACCCGCGCCGAGCGGGCGGCCACGGCGGGGCTGTTCGTGCCCGTCACCATCCCCGATATCGATAAGGCGATCCCCGCCGCCTACCGCGACCCCGGCGGGCGCTGGATTGCCGTAACCGGCTTCGTTCGGGCTGCCGTGGGGCTGGCCGAGAAGGTGAAAGCGTCGGACCTCGCCCGTTACGATGATTTGGCGAAACCTGCGTTCAAGGGCCGCCTGTGCTTGCCGCCGCTGGGGCGGCTCGCCAGCCGCTCCTTCCTCGCGACCCAGATGATCCCCGACCCGATGGCCGCCGAAACCTGGCTGAAAGGCGTCACTGCCAATGCCGTGGTCCTGCCGCCGGAAACCGCCGCCCCGGTGCCCGACGCCGAAGACCGCCCGCTGGTCCAGGCCCTAATCGACGGCAAATGCGACGTGGCGCTGATCGGCAGCCGTACCCTCGCCCGGCTTTCTGATAAGGGCGACGATCCCCTGCGCCCGGCCCTCGATAAGCTCGCCGTGAGTTTCCCAACCTTGGGCGAAGGGCGCGGCACGCCGGTGGACGTTGTCACCATCGGCGCGACCCAGGCGACCGGACGGCGCGAGGCCGCCGCGAAGCTGATGAGCTACCTCACCTCGGACACCGGGCAACGCCTGCTCGCCGAAGCCCTCTGGGGCTACCCGCTGAAACCGGGCACGCCGCTCTCGAACCCCGTGACCCGCTGGGGACCGTTTAAGGCCGACCCGACGCCGCTCTCGCACCTGCTGCCGCTGCTGCCGCAGGCGGCGGCGCTGGCGGACGGTGGGGGATGTAGGCTAGACGGCGGCGCACTCAATGGCATGAACATGCCCGGCGTCGGCGTAGCGCAAGATTTTCTTGTCGCCAGTCATGATCGGAATGCCCATCGCCCGCGCGGTTGCAATCAGCAGTCGGTCGGCAGGATCTTTGTGAAGGTCGCCCGGAAGCAGATAGGCAGCAATCGCCATGCCCCCTGTAAAAGGGGCTTCGGCAATTCCCGGCAGGGCCAGAAGGCGTGAATACCAAGCCAGCGGATCGGACAGGCATTCGAGTTTGCCCGCTTGTCCGAGAATGCCAATTTCCCACCCCGTAATAGGAGAGATGAATATTCCGGCGTGCGCCGACGCGAAAAGCCTCTCTAAGGATACCTCGCTCAACGCGCCTTCTGCGAACCAAAGCGCGGCGCAGGTATCGAGCAGAATCCCCGTGGCGGCCAAGCTCATCGGTGCAGAATCCCAAGTTCGGCGTCCATTACCCCCTCGAAGGCCGGTTCGGTCAGGTCAACCCCCTCGGCGATCACTATGGACCCACGCAACGCGCCATAGGCCGCGCGCAAGGCTTCTGCGGTTGTCTGCGGCGGCTTCATGACGGCGACGGGCTTTCCGCGTTTCGTCAGAACCAGTTCACCGATCTCATGTCGATCCAGCCGGTCGATATACTCAAGGCAATGCGCCTTAAACTCGGTCACGCTCAACGTCAGCAGGGGTTCCATCACGGAGCCTCCCAATCAGAACCAAAAAGGTGGTCATTATGAATGACCATTTACGAGTCGTAAAGAGCTTCTGCCTCCACACGCACTTCCCACGCCTCTTTGAACCCTGGCCGAGACAGCGCACGGGCAACGGCCTCAGCGACCACCAGCGGCACCGGCTCGAACCGGTCTTCGGTGCCTTTATCCATGCGCCTTAACCTCCTTCAACCGCCGCCGCGCAATTTCCAATTCACGCGGCGGACCTTTCGGACAAACGATTGCATAAGCCTAGATTTTTACACGCGCTCCCCGCCAAATCTAGCCCCATGACATCCCCCGCGCCCCCGCCTATAGTGCCCCGGCAATGACGGCGCTTCCCCTCTCCGACCTTCCCGACCTGACCACCAAACCGCTGAGCGTGCTTCAGTCGGTGTTCGGCTATGGGCAGTTTCGCGGGCCGCAGGCGGAGATCATCCATCATGTGATCGCGGGCGGCGATGCGCTGGTGTTGATGCCGACCGGCGGCGGCAAGTCGCTGTGCTATCAAATCCCGGCGCTGGTGCGCGAGGGCTGCGCGATTGTCGTCTCGCCCTTGATCGCCCTCATTCAAGATCAAGTCGCGGCGCTGCGGGAAGCTGGGGTCGCCGCGGCGGGGCTGCATTCGGGCCAAGAGCCCGCCGAACAGCGCGAGATTTTGCGCAAGCTTGCCGATGGCACGCTCGATCTTCTCTACATCGCCCCCGAACGCATCCAAAAAACGCCCGCGTTTCTCGAAGCCGCCGACCACGCCCGCCTCGCGCTGTTTGCCATTGACGAGGCCCATTGCGTTTCCCAATGGGG
>NZ_LAJY01000161.1 GCF_000963705.1 Elstera litoralis
ATCGCTGCTGTGCACGATTCCCTTCTGGACCTCCAATGTCATCCGCATGATCGCCTGGATTCCGCTCTTGGGGCGCAACGGGTTGGTCAATCAGGGGCTTGCGGGAATGGGCGTAATCGATGCGCCGCTGGAATGGCTGCTGTTTTCGGAATTCGCCGTGGTGTTGGCGCTGGTCCACCACCTTTTCACCTTCTTCATGGTGGTGCCGATTTTCAATTCGATGATCCGCATCGATAAAGCCCTCATCGAAGCCGCCTATGATGCGGGTGCGACCGGCTGGCAGACGCTGGTGAATGTGATTATTCCGCTCTCGAAACCCGGCATCGTCATTGGGTCGATTTTCGTCATTACCATCGTCATGGGCGATTTCATCACCATCGGCGTGATGGGCGGCCAGCAGATCGCCTCGGCCGGAAAGATCATCGAAACCCGGCTGAATGCGCTGCAATTCCCAGCGGCGGCGGCCAATGCCGTTATTCTGCTCGGCGTGACACTGTTGATTATCGCCGCTCTCTCCAAACTCGTTGATGTGCGGAAGGAACTGTAGAATGCGCAGCAAGTCCTTCTACGCGCTCGCCCTTTTCTTCGGGCTCTATGTGTTGTTTCTCTACGGCCCGATGATTGCGATTTTCATTCTGTCCTTCCAGGGGCCGGACGGCGGGCTGACTTTTCCGATGAACGGCGTCTCGCTGTTTTGGTTCGAAAAGCTGTTTTCCGGCGGCGGAATCGTCAATATCGGCGCGGCTTTCGTGCGATCATTGAAGCTCGGCTTAGTGGTGATGGTGGTCACGGTAGCGATTTCGGTGTCGGCCGGGCTCGCCTTTCGCAAAAGCTTCCGGGGCGCGGCGGCGCTGTTCTATATTGCGGTGGCGAGCCTGATCGTGCCCTCCATCATCACCTCGCTCGGCATTGCGCTGGAATTCCGCCTGCTCGACGATCTGATGAAGGCCTATGGGCCGGACTGGCTGGCCGAAACCCACACCACCTTCATGGGGCTGTTTACCTCCGGCCTCGGTGCGCATCTGACCTGGACGCTGCCCTTCGGCCTGCTCATCATGTTCGCCATCTTCAACCGCTTCAACCCGGCCTATGAGGAGGCGGCGCGCGACTTGGGCGCGACGCCGTGGCAGACATTCCGTTTCGTCGTGCTGCCGATCATTCTGCCTCGGTGATCGGGATTGGTCTGTTCGGCTTTACCCTGTCGTGGGATGAAATCGCCCGCTCGTCGCAAGCCATCGGCGAGGTCAATAGCCTACCGCTGGAACTGCAAAGCCTGACCACGACCGTCACCAAGCCCGATATTTACGCCCTGGGAACGGTGACATCGGCGGTCTCCTTCGCGGTGATTTTCCTTGCGCTCTTCGCCATCCGGGCGCTGCAAAATTGGCAAGCCCGCCAGGGGTCGGACGCTGGGGCGGGCATGCTGTGATGATCCATATCGTCAATCCGAATACCACTGCCTCCATGACCGAGAAAATCGCTGCCGCGGCCCGCGCGACCGCGTCGGCGGGGATGACGGTTCGGGCCACCCAATCGGCAATGGGGCCGGTCGCCATCGAAGGCTATTACGACGAAGCCTATGCCATCCCCGGCATGCTCCAGCGCATTCTCGAAGCCGAGCGAGCGGGGGCGTCGGCCCATATCATCGCCTGCTTCGACGATACCGGGCTCGATGCCGCCCGGCAGGCCGTCGCCTCCCCCGTGATTGGCATCGGCGAGGCGGCCTATCATGTGGCATGCCTTCTCGCCGGGAAATTTTCGGTGGTGACGACGCTGCCGCTCGCCATTCCGGTGATCGAACACAATCTCGTGCGCTACGGGCTTGCCTCGCGCTGTGCGCGGGTTCGGGCAGGCGGTTTTGGCGTCTTGGCGCTGGAAGATCCGGCCTCTGGCGCGCTTGAGCGTCTGTCCGCCGAAATCGAGGCGGCAAAGCGGGAGGAACGGGCGGAAGCGATCGTGCTGGGCTGCGCGGGCATGGCCGATCTTGCCGCCGCTTTGAGTGCAAAACACGGGCTACCGGTGATTGAGGGCGTCTCGGCGGCGGTGGTCCTGGCCGAGGGGCTGGTGAAGCTCGGGCTGAAAACCTCCAAACGGGGGGGCTATGCCCCGCCGCCGTGCAAACCCTATGCGGGGATTTTTGCCGGTTTCGCCTATCCGGGGTAGGGTTGCTTCGGCTCCAGCCAAACCCGGTAGTGCACAAGCAGCCCGATCCACGGCAGCGTCAGGCGGATATCTGCGAAAAATCGGCCCTCGGCGTCGATCCGCTCTTCGGCATCGGAGCGGGGCATCAGCGCCTTCGGCAGCGGGACCCCGCAAAAATCCCAGCCGCTGACGCTTATTTCCAGTCTATCCGAGTGCGCCATAAGGTTGAGCCGAAAGCGGAAGGGGCCGAAGCGCTCGACCAATAGGCCTTCGCCCGCGCTGACCAACTGCGACTGGAAGCTCCGTCCAGCGAACGTCCGGCCCCAACGTTGAACTGAAGGGCCGCCGGGGGGGCTTTCATCATCGATGGTGACCGTTGCGGGAATATCTTGCCCGGCGCGGGGAAGCTTCAGCGCCCAACCGATCAACCGCGCCAGGGGGGCTGTGCCGGTTTCTACCGCCGCCCGGCCTTCCCACAGGCGCGGGCTGGTATCGGCGTGGAAAGCGCGCAGCGGCGCGGGCAAGAGAGCCATTCCCGCATCGCCCAAAGCCGCGTTAAACGGCGAGGTCAGCCTTACCGGGGCATCCCGCGTTACGCGAATCCCGTATGGGGTCATTTCGCTTCGATTGCCGCCAGCGGCAGCGCCTCGGTCGCGGCGCGCGCGCCTGCGGGAAACGTTTCGCTCAGCAGCGCCTTGAGCGCGGCGGCGGCGGGCAGTGTGGGAATATTCGGGCCGTGGTTCTGCCCGACCAGCAGCGACCAACGCGCCCGTGTGGCCCGCCCCTCGGCGTCGAGCCCGGTTACATCCACCAACATGCCGCCCCGGTCGGAGGTGATAAGACGGGTTAGCCTCCGCCCCTGCAACAGCCAGGGCACCCAGGTTTTCACATTTTGGAAGAACCCCCAGCGGCGCAAGCGTGCCAGCGCCATCAGCCCGAGTTGTTCAGGCAGCGATTCCAGCCCCGCCGAAAAGCGCACGCGTGACTGCACCTTATAGCGCGGCCCCAGGTCTTGCGGATCGAGCGTTTCAACAGCGGCAACCAAGCGCCGCCCGAGCCCCGACATGGCGCCCCAGCGCCCCTCGCCCCAGCCGAAGCTTTGGGCGAGTGCGCCATTGCGCCAGACGGGAATCGGTTTTCCGGCATAGGTGAGAATCGCTTCGATCACCGCTGGACCAACCTCGCTTTGCCCGCCGGGGGTGATGGCGATATCCACGGTATCCACCCGCGCCCATCCCTCGGTTAGCGCGGCGACGACGGCCCCCGACAGGGCGGGGGTCGAACTGGCTCCAGCAAGGGCAACCAAACCCTTCGCTAAAGCGAGCGCGTTCAGCGCCTCGGCATAGCCCGCGAGATAATCGCGCGCATCGGCCAGATCCAACACATGCGCTCCGGCCAGGAGCGCGGCTTTCGCCGTGGCATAATTCGCGCCTTGGAAAGGGCCGGAGGCATCGACCACGGCCCAGGGCGCGAGCGCCGTCAGCGTTTCTAGCAAACCGTGGCGATGATCGAGGGCGACGCCGGAAATCCGCGCGCCGGGAACATCGGCGGCAATCTTTGCGGCGAGGGCTTGCGCTTTTTCGGCGCTGCGCGAGGTCAGCACGACCTCCAGCCCTGGCCAGGCACAAATATGTCGGGCGAGGCGTTTGCCGAAAACGCCGGTCCCGCCGATAATTACCACGCGCTTGCACGCCGTCACGGGTCTGCCTTTCGCTCTGTCGAGCGGAGTATAGGCTAAAGCGCCGCCAGATGCGCGCGAAAGGCGTCGAGCGTTGCCTCATTGCGCTTATAGAAGACCCATTGGCCGATCCGTCGCGGTATCACCAGATCGGCGGCGGCGAGCGTCGCCAAATGGGCGGAAACAGAGGATTGCGACAGGCCGCAACGTTCGAACTGCCCGGCGCACACGCCCATCTCGACCGGGTGTTCTTGGCTTGTAAAATGCGTCTCGGGCGCTTTCAGCCACGCGAGCATATCGCGCCGAACCGGGTGGGCGAGGGCTTTCAGAATTGCGTCGGGGTCCATCGCGGGCCTTTAAATCGGGATTATCCGATATATATATGGGGAAATTCTGATATATTCAAATCCCCATGTATGGACGGGGCCGAAGAGGATCTTTCATGACCCATTTGTCAATTCTCGATCTGGTTCGGATCCGTGAAAACAGCGACGCGCGCACGGCGCTGGATCATGCCCGCGATCTGGCGGCCCATGCGGAAACTTGGGGCTATACGCGCTTTTGGGTTGCCGAACATCATAACGCCTCCGGGATCGCGAGTGCGGCGACCTCCATCGTCATCGGCCATATTGCGGCCGGCACGAAAACCATTCGCGTTGGCGCGGGCGGAATTATGCTGCCGAACCACGCGCCCTATATTATCGCGGAGCAGTTCGGCACGCTGGCGCATCTGTTTCCGGGGCGAATCGATCTTGGCTTGGGCCGTGCGCCGGGAACCGATGGCTTGACCGTCCGCGCCCTGCGCCGCCCGCCGGAGAGCGCCGAGACCTTCCCGCGCGACGTGGTGGAGTTGCAGGCCTATTTCGCCCCGGCCATGCCCGGCCAGCGGCTGCGGGCGATTCCGGCGGCGGGAACTGAGGTGCCGCTGTGGATTTTAGGGTCCAGCACCTTCGGCGCGCAGCTTGCGGCGCAACTGGGGCTGCCCTATGCCTTCGCCTCCCATTTCGCGCCCCAGAGCTTATTGGAGGCTTTGGAGATTTATCGGCACCGCTTCCAGCCCTCGGAGCAATTGGCGAAACCCTATGCGATGGCCGGGGTCAATATCATCGCCGCCGAAACCGATGCTGAGGCGCGGCGGTTGGCGACCACCCAGCAAATGTCCTTCACCAATCTTATTCGCGGCACGCGCGGGCTGAGTAGCCCGCCGATTGACGATATCGAAACCTATTGGTCGCCGGATGAAAAAGCCCATGTTCAAGGCATGATGGCGCGCACAATCGCCGGCTCGCCGGAAACGGTCCGCGCCGGACTTGCCCGCTTTATCGCCGAAACCGGGGTGGATGAGGTCATGATCGTCTCGGATATTTACGATCATGCCGCGCGCCTGCGCTCCTTCGAGATTATCGCCTCGGTCGGCGGCCTCACCACGCCTGCCGATACAGCGCCAGCGCATCCGCTTCTTCAAGCGGCCGGGGGTTATTAATCAGCAGCCGCTGTTGCTTCATCGCCTCGCTGGCCAGCATCGCCAGGCTGATTCGGGAATATCGATGTCGCGCAGGCGCAGCGGTAGGCCGCTTCCGGTCAGCAGCGCGTCGATAGCGCTGAAGAAGGCGGCTTCGGTTGATTCAGTGGCGGTGGGGTCGAGACAGGTCGCAAGCTCCCCATAGAGTGCCCCTGCCGCCGGTTGATTGAAACGCAGCACCGGGCGCAGCATCAGCGCGTTGGAAAGCCCGTGCGGCACATGGAAATGTCCGCCCAAGGGATAGGCGAGGGCATGCACCGCCGCGACGGGGGCATTGGAGAAAGCCACGCCTGCAAGGTGCGAGCCCAGTAGCGTCGCCTCCCGCGCCGCGACATCCCGGCCATTGGCGAGCACTTTCGGCAGATTGTCGGCGAGCAGGCGCAGGGCCTCGCGCGCTAAAGCATCCGAAACGGGGTTCTTCAGGCGGTGGCTGGTATAGGCTTCGATGGCATGCACCATCGCGTCGATCCCCGTCGCCGCAGTGGCGGCGGGCGGCAGGCCGAGGGTCAGGTTAGCATCGAGCAAGGCCCAATCGGCATAGAGCGCGGGCGAGACGACGCCCTTCTTTTCCGTCGCGCCAACCGTGACGATGGCAATCGGCGTCGCTTCCGAACCGGTTCCGGCGGTGGTCGGGATCAGCACCAGCGGCAGGCGCGGCCCCTTGGCTTGATCGACGCCGTAAATCGCCGTCAGATCGTCGCCGGACCCCAGCAGATAGGCGACCAGTTTCGCCACATCCATCGGGCTGCCGCCGCCGAGGCCAACCACCGAGGCAGCGCCACCCGCGCGCCCCGCATCAACGGCATTCAGCACGGTTTGAGCGGACGGATCGGCTTCAACCGCATCGAAAACAGTGACCGACCGTCCCGCCAGCGCCGCTAACGCGCCATCGCAGAGGCCGAAGCGGCGCACGCCCGCGTCGGTGACGAGCAAAACCGGGCCGGGCGGTAGCATTTCGGCCAGTTGAGCGCAAACGCCCGCCGCCGAACGCAGACGCGGGCCGTAGGTGAACGTGAAAGCGGCGGTCATGGCGGAGGGTCCCGATTGAAGTAGCATCCTCCGACCCTGCTACAGTGCGACGCTTTGCGCTAGCCCCTCACGGCTGCGCCGCCGATCCAAACCTGCTCCACCGCAAGATCGGGCGACAGATGCACGAGATCGGCGCGAAAGCCGGGGGCCAAACGTCCGCGCGCCCGATCCAATCCCAAGAACTGCGCCGGATAGAGGCTGGCCATGCGCAAAGCTTCTTCCACGCTAACGCCGAGATTCGCCACCGTGAAGCGCAGTGCCGCGTCCATCGTCAGGTCCGAGCCCGCGAGTGTACCGTCGTCGAGCGTCAGCACGCCGTTCTTACGCGTCACCAAGCGCCCGTTCAGATGAAATTCGCCCTCGCTATGCCCAGCGGTCGGCATGGCGTCGGTCACGAGGAACAGTTTACCGGGGCCGCGTTTGGCCCGCAGTGCCGTCGCCAGCGCGGCGGGGTGGACATGGTGCCCATCGGCGATGATCCCGGCCCACAGCCCGCTATGGGTGAGGGCCGCGCCAACCACGCCGGGGGCGCGGTGCGCGAGCGGCGACATGGCGTTGAAAGAGATGGGTCACGCCGCGCGCGCCCGCATCCGCCGCCGTCATCGCCGCCTCATAGGTCGCCTCGGTATGGCCGAGGCTGACGATGATCCCGCCCGCCGCGAGTTTGGCAATCAGCGCAGGCGGCACGGTTTCCGGCGCGAGGGTGAGCAGAACCGTTTGAAGCCCGGTCGCGAGCAGCGCATCGGCATCCGCTTCGGTCAGCAGGCGGATCAGGTCCGGGTCGTGCGCGCCTTTGCGCGCTTTCGATAGAAACGGCCCCTCCAGATGAAGGCCGATCACGCCGGGCACCTTGGCTGCGATGGCGGCGCGCACGGCCTCGATGGCGGCGACCATCCCGGCAGCATCGTCGGTGATGAAGGTTGGCAGCAGCGCGGTCGTGCCGTAGCGCGCGTGGGCGTGGGCGAGTTGGGCTAGGGCGCTTGGGGTTGGCGTGGCATTGAACAGCACACCGCCGCCGCCGTTCACCTGGGCGTCGATGAAGCCGGGCACCAGCAGGCCGCCGTTCCGCGTTTTAACTTCGATCCCCGCCGGAAGCGCCGCATGCGGCAGAATGGCGGTGATCGTGTCGCCGTCGATTACGACCGCGTGATCGTCTAGAAAACGCTCGCCCGTATAAAGGCGCGGCCCCGTGAGCGCGTAGATCGCCATTACAGAGTCTCCGTCACCTTTTTCAGGCGGCTGGGGCGGTCCGGGTCTTGCCCGCGCGCCCGCGCCACTTGCTCGGCCAGCCCATAGAAAGACAGGGACATGACCAGCGGGTCGAGCAGGGGATGGCCGCTGGGCGCAATCGGCAACCGGCCCGGCTTCGGCGTACCTGCTTCAGCGACGAAGACTTTCGCCCCCGTCGCGCGCAGCCGCAGGACGGCCTCGCCCATCGCATCCGCCGCCGCATCCTCGGGCCGGAAGGCGATGACGGGAAAACCGCGCTCCACCAGTTGCAACGGCCCGTGCATCACCTCGGCCCCACTGAAGGCTTCGGCGTGCAGCATGGCGGTTTCTTTGAGCTTTAGCGCCGCTTCCGCCGCAATGGGGAGCGCCGGGCCGCGCCCGATGACATAGGCAGAACTGGCCGCCGTCAGCACCGGCAGCGCTTCGGACCAATCGGCAGTGAGGGCGGTTTTCAGCGCCTCAGGCAAATCCCGTGTGGCGCGAATGAGGCTTTCATCGCCGCGCCATTCCGCGACCAGCGCCGCGAGAATCGCCGCCGAGGAGAGGAAGGTTTTGGTGGCGGCCACGCTACGCTCTTCGCCCGCGTGCAGCGGCAGCACGGCATCGGCCCCCGCCGCGAGCGGCGAGCTGGTATCGTTGACGATGGCGATTGCAAAAGCCCCCGCCGCGCGGCAGGCGGCTTGCAGGCTGACGATATCGGGGCTTTTGCCCGACTGCGACACCGAGACGATCGTAGCACCCTGCAACCGCAGCGGCGCGTGATAGAGCGAGGCCACCGACGGGCCGATGGAGGCGACCGGCACCCCCATCAGAATTTCGGTGAGATATTTGAAGTAAGCGGCGGCATTGTCCGACGAGCCGCGCGCACAGGTGACAATGACATTCGGGTTGCGCTCGCCGAGCCTGCGGGCGGTTTCGCGCAACACCGGCATGTCGCGGTCGAAAAACCGGGCAATAGCCTCGGGAGCTTCGCGGATTTCGTCGGCCATTGCGGTCGTGCTGGGGGGAAGCATGGTCATTCGCGCCTCAGGTTCAGTTCCGCGACGAAGTCATAGGCGTCGCCGCGATAGAAGGATTGGGTGAATTCAACGGGGGTGCCGTTTTCAAGATACGACAGACGGTCGATGGCGAGCGCCGCCGCGCCGGGCGCGACTTCGAGCATGCCCGCGTCTTCAGTGTTCAAATTCGCCGCGTGCAGCCGTTGCAGCGCGCGCACGGGCAGGCAGCCGCGGGCTTCGAGTACGTCGTAAAGCGAGGCTTCCACCACGGTCGGATCGGGCAAAAACCGTGTCGGTACGGTTGCGCATTCGATGGCCATCGGCACCTTATTGGCAAAGCGCAAGCGCCGCAGCCGCGCCACCGTATCGTTCGGCGACAACGATAGGCGCATGGCTTCCTGCGGCGAGGCGAGGCTGACCGTGCGCCCCAGCCATACAACGGAGGCTTCGAGCCCGCGCAGGCGCATATCTTCGGTGAAGGAGGTTAGGCGCGAGAGCGGCTGTTCCACCCGCTGCGGCGGCACGGCGACGAAGGTGCCCGAGCCTTGCCGCTGCGTCAGCAAGCCTTGTTCCACCAGTCCAGAAATGGCTTTGCGGACGGTAACGCGGGAAACGTTGAAAGATTCCGCAATATCGCGCTCGCCGGGCAGCGCTTCCAGCGGCTTCAGCTTGCCCGCGTCGATGGCCGATTTAATCTGCTCTTGAAGGCGCAGATAGAGCGGCGTCGGATCGTAGGGGGGCAGCGCCAAGCTTCCCAGTATATCGGCAACCCGGCTCATGAGGACACTTTCTGGCGGGCGAAAGCCAACGCGCCATCCATCGCGTCGCCGCGCGGCTCGACCAGGAAGGCCTGAAGCTCGGGGGGTAGCAGGGGGCGAAAAATTGGCGCGAGGCCGCCCATGAGGGCAATGCGGTCGGCCCCAAACTGGATAAGGCGGCGCATCATGGCGCTGATGGCATCGATACTCTCGGCGAGCAGGCTTTGCGCGACCGGGTCGCCCTTGCCGAAATGCTCGATCACAAGGGGCGCGAAGGAGCCGTAATCGCTGGGCGTCGCACTCTTCCCCCACACGGCGGCATCGGGCGGGCCGTTGGCGAAGCGGGCGAGGATGGCGTCGGTCAAGCCGCTTGCGGGGGCGAGATCATCGAAGGCGAGAAGCGCGGCGCGCAGGGCGGCTAGACCGAGTTGGGCACCGGAGCCGCCGTCCGACAGTTCGAATCCCCAGCCGCCGACCGTTTTCATTTCGCCCCGCACGAGGGCTAGCCCCTGGGAGCCCGTGCCGACGATCAGAATGCCACCATCGTTCCCGCCGTGCGCGCCAAGGCAGGCGACCACCGCGTCGGAAGTTACGTCGATATGGGCGAAGGGGAAGGGTTGGCGGCGCAGGGCTTCGGCTAGCGCGGTAACATTGCCGCCCGCAAGGCCGAACCCGGCGACAATATCGCCCAGGCGGGTTTCCGGCAGACCGGCGGCGGCGAGGGCTTCGCGCGTCGCTGCGAGAATGGAGTCGGCGGCCAGCGCGATGCCCATGTTCAAATTGGACGAGCCGGAACGGCCCTCGCTTAAGCGATTGCCATTCGCATCGGTCAGCCTGGCCCGGCTGGTCGTACCGCCGCCGTCCACGCCTAAAAACAATCTCTCAGCCATCGCTGCCTCCTTCCCAATCTAATACCACTGAAAACCGATTTGTAAACCCTAAGCGTGATTTTGGTTATAAATAGCTGATTTCGCGCGATTTTCAGATTAAATCAAAAACTTCATTGACGAGAGGTTTTATATTGGTATTGTTCTGTATCACTGCGTTCACACCCGAACTGG
The DNA here is from genome assembly GCF_000963705.1 of Elstera litoralis. Lineage (GTDB taxonomy): Bacteria > Pseudomonadota > Alphaproteobacteria > Elsterales > Elsteraceae > Elstera > Elstera litoralis. Next base: position 10,419 of record NZ_LAJY01000161.1, read on the forward strand.
CGTTGAGCATATGAACTTTCCCACGACCGAAGCGACCCAAGAAACCTACCGGGGGATCGACCGTTGGCCGAGCGGGCAGATTCTGTCGGCGATTGTCGCGGCGCAAGTTCAGGCGGTCGCGGCGGTTGAGGCCGCCGTTCCCGTGCTGGCGCTGGCGGGCGATGTGGTGGCCGAGCGCATGCGGCGCGGCGGACGGCTCATTTATGCGGGCGCGGGATCGTCGGGCCTGATGGCCCAGGTGGATGCGCTCGAATTGCCCGGCACCTATGGGATTTCGGCGGACCGGGTGCCGGTTCTGCTGGCTGGTGGGGATGCGGCGCTGCTCGAAATTCCGTCCGAGGCGGAAGACGATAGGGAAGCGGCTACGGCGGCGGTCGTCGGATTGGCGGTCGGCCCGTTGGATACGCTCATCGCCCTATCGGCCAGCGGGCGCACGCCCTATGCGGTGGCGGCGCTCTTAGCTGCCAAAGCGCGCGGCGCGCTGACAATCGGGGTAGCCTGCAATGGGCAAACGCCGCTGCTAGAAGCCGCCGATCATGCCGTTTTGCTGGCGACGCCGCCGGAAGTGGTGGCGGGATCGACGCGGATGAATGCGGGCACAGCGCAAAAATGCGCCCTTAATATGCTCTCGACCCTCATCGGTATTCGGTTGGGCCATGTTTACGACGGGCTGATGGTTAATCTTCAGGCCGATAATATCAAACTGCGCGGGCGGGCGGTGCGCATCGTCGCCCAAGCCTGCGCCATCGACGAGGCCCGCGCTGGCGATTTGCTGGCGCGCGCCGAGGGCGAGATTAAAACTGCGATTGTGCTCAATGGTTTTGCCGAAGGGACGCCCGCCGACGCCCGGGCGCGGCTGGCCGAGCATGCGGGCGATATTCGGGCGGCTTTGGCATGTTAAGCCGCCCCAATCAAGTGTCGATAGGCGGGTTTCCGTCTGTAACGGCGCGGTAAAAACCGGCGGACGGAAGTCCGCGATCCACGAACAGGAGAGCATGATGGTGAAGACGAGTATTCGGACGCTGGCCCTAGCCTCGGTCGGTGTGGCAATTCTGGCGGGCGGGACGGCTTTCGCGGCCGATACCACGCTGGTCATCGAAAGCTGGCGCACGGACGATCTGCCGATTTGGCAGGATAAGATCATCCCGGCCTTCGAAAAGGCCCATCCGGGGATTAAGCTCAAATTCGCGCCGACCCCGCCGACCGAATATAACGCCGCGCTGAACTCCAAGCTCGATGCCGGAACGGCGGGCGATATCGTCGCCTGCCGCCCGTTCGATGCGTCGCTGACGCTGTTCGAAAAGGGCAAGATCGCCTCGGTCAATGATGTGCCGGGCGTTGAAAAATTCAGCTCGGTCGCGAAATCCGGCTGGTCGACCGACGACGGCAAGACAACGTTCTGCGTGCCGGTCGCCTCAGTGATCCACGGGTTCATTTATAATAAGGATGCGTTCCAAAAGGTCGGCCAAAAAGCCCCGCCCGCGACCGAAGACGAGTTCTTCGCGCTGCTGGAGAAGATCAAGAAAGACGGCACGTATGTTCCGCTCGCGATGGGCACGAAGGAACAGTGGGAAGCCGCCACGATGGGCTATCAGAACATCGGCCCGAACTATTGGAAGGGCGAAGAAGGCCGCCTTGCGCTCATCAAAGGCACGCAAAAGCTGACCGACGCCGCCTGGGTCGAACCCTATAAGGTGCTGGCGAAATGGGCACCCTATATGGGCGATGGCTATAAAGCGCAAACCTATGCGGATAGCCAAAACCTCTTCACTCTGGGCCGCGCCGCCATTTATCCGGCGGGTTCGTGGGAAATTGCGAGTTTTAACGCCCAAGCTGGCTTCAAAATGGGCGCGTTCATGCCGCCGGTGAAGAAGGTCGGCGATACCTGCTACATCTCGGATCACGTCGATATCGCGCTCGGCGTGAACGCCAAGTCGAAGAATGCCGACGCCGCGAAGAAATTCCTCGCTTGGGTGGCCTCGCCCGAATTCGGCTCGATCTACGCCAATGCGCTGCCCGGCTTCTTCAGCCTGCAACCGGCCGCAGTCGAACTGACCGATCCGCTGGCGAACGAGTTCTTGTTCGCCCGCCAGACCTGTAAGTCGACGATCCGCTCGACCTATCAGATCCTCTCGCGCGGCACGCCGAACCTGGAAAACGAAACCTGGGGTTCGTCCACCAATGTGCTGAACGGGACCGAAACGCCGGAAGCCGCAGGTAAGCGCCTGCAAGACGGTTTGACGAGCTGGTACAAGCCCAAAAATTAAGCCAGCCTTCTGAGAGCCCGGTCGCCGAGGATGCGCGGCCGGGCTTTCCTCTTCCCCGGAGCCCCCGCGATGACGCTCGACTCGCCCGAAGCGCGGCCCCGCCGCTGGCATATTGCCGTCTTTTTGGCCCCCGCCGTGTTGGTCTATACCGCCCTGATGATCGTGCCCTTGGCCGATACGCTGCGCCTATCGCTGTTTACACCGCAAGGTGGCGGAACGGTTTTCGCGGGGCTGGATAATTTCGTGCGTTTATTCACCGATCCGCGCTGGTCGGTGAGTTTTTGGAACGCACTCTATAATAATGTGATCTTCTTTTTGATCCATATGGCGATCCAGAACCCCATCGGGATTGCGCTGGCGGCGATGCTGTCGGTGCCGAAACTCGCGGGGCGAACCTTTTATCGCACGGCGTTTTTTTATGCCGACGATGCTGTCTTTCGTGATCGTCGGTTTTATCTGGAAACTCATCCTCAGCCCGCTTTGGGGCGTTGCGCCGAATTTGATGGGCTCGGTCGGCTTGAAATCCCTGTTCGCTCCCTGGCTGGGGTTGGAGTCGAGCGCGCTGATTGCGGTGGCGTTGATTTCCGTGTGGCAGTTCGTTGGCATTCCGATGATGCTGATTTACGCCGCGCTGCTCTCCATCCCGAACGAGGTGGTTGAGGCGGCCGAATTGGACGGCATTACCGGCGCGTCGCAGTTTTGGAAAATCAAACTGCCGTTGATTCTGCCCACCCTGGGGATCGTCTCGATCCTGACATTCGTGGGCAATTTCAATGCCTTCGATCTGGTCTATACAGTGCAAGGCGCGCTGGCGGGGCCGAATTTCTCCACCGATCTACTCGGCACTTACCTGTATCGCACCTTCTTCGGCTTTCAGTTGCAGTTGGGCGATCAGGCAATGGGGGCGACGATTGCGGCGATGATGTTCTTCATCATTCTGGCGGGCGTCATGCTCTATCTCTTCG
>NZ_LAJY01000162.1 GCF_000963705.1 Elstera litoralis
CCCGCCCGTTCCCCGAAAAGGCTTCGAAGCGGCGCTGGCCGGGCAACTACTGGCGCGCAGCTTGCGCCGGGGGCTAGCCCGCACCGGCCTATCGGCGCGTCCGATTCTTTGGACCTCGCTGCCCACGGCGGGGCCGGTTTTGGATCGGCTGCCCACGGCGGCCACGGTCTATTATTGCTGCGACGATTTCGGCGCGCTGGAAGGCGTCGATCACGCCGATGTCCTGCGCCACGAGGCCGAGCTTGCCGCGCGGGTCGATCTGATTTTGGCAACGAGCCCGGAATTGGCGGCAAAGTTTCCGGCGGCAAAAACCCGGCTTGTCCCGCATGGCGTCGATACGGATCTGTTCATGACGCCGCAAGACCGCCCGTCCGACGTTCCCCAAGATCGGCCCACGGTGGGGTTTTATGGCAGTCTGGCCGGTTGGGTGGATTGGGATTGGCTGATGGCACTGGCGCGACTGCTGCCCGATTGGGAGATTCAGTTGATCGGCCCGGCGAAGGCCGAGAGCGCGGAGAAGCTGGCCGAACTGGCCCGTTACGCGAATATCCGCCTGCTTGGCCCCCGCGCACACGGGGAGTTGCCCGCCTATCTGCACGCTTGGACGGCGGCGCTCTTGCCGTTTCGGGACCTACCGCAGATTCACGCCTGCAATCCGTTGAAGCTGCGCGAATATCTCGCGGCGGGCGTGCCGACGGTGGCCACGCCCTTTCCAGCGGCGCAAGCCTATGCGCCGGAGCTTAAGACCGCCGCGACGGTGCTGGAGGCTGCCGCCTATCTGCGCGGGTTGCAGGAACGCGATCCGGCTCAGATTCGGCAGGAAAGAGCCGCGCGGCAGCAGCGGGTGATCGGGGAAAGTTGGGCGGCGCGGGCGGCGACGATTCGCGCCTATCTGGAAGAGATGGGCTGATGCGGCGACTTGGCTTTTTGCTGGTGCTCCTGGCGGCTCCAGCCCTCGCCGATCCGCTGCCGCTCTATCGGGAAACGCCGTTTGCCCCGCTTTCCGGCGCGGCGGATTTGGTCCTGCGCGGCGTCAGCCACGCCGCAGCGCCGGTGACGCTGGTCCTGCGCCTGGATGGGCCGGACAGTGTGAACTATCGCACGCGGGTGAATGAGGAGCGGTTGATTCCGCCCGGCCCCTTCGTCATTCGCCTCCCGGCGCAGGGGTTAACCCGGTCGGGTGGTGCGCCGCACGATCTGGCCACGACGCGCCGCCTGTATCTTTTTAGCGACCCTCCCGCCGCGATTGAGGCCGAGGTTGCGGTGGAGCCCGCCCCGCCGCCGCCTCCGGACGTAATAGCGCTCGACGCTGGCCCGGTTGCGCTTCCCCCCGCGCCGGGATTTGCGCGCCTTGGGCCGGATGATTCGCGCTTGGGCGGTGTGCGGAAGGTTGCGGTTCGCCGGTCGGGCGCGAGCGCATGCTCGCCGATGGTATTAGCGGAATCGATCAAGTGCGCCTGAGCGTCACGCCAGGCCGCTGGCACCTTCGCCTTTGGCTGGAAGACCCCGGCGACTGGGAAACGCTGCCGCGCGTCTTGAACCGGAATGTCACGGCGAACGGGCTTGTGCTGGATCACCGCGCCTGGAGCCTGCCGGAGTGGATTTCCCGGCGCTATTTGGCGGGCGGCCAAGGGGATACACCCTCGCTAGCGTCCGCCTGGGAAGCCTTCGGGCAGCGCCGAGGGGACCGGATCGATGCCACCCTCGATCTGACCGATGGACAGCTCGAAATCGCCTTTCAGGGCGACCGGCCGACCTATCTGGCCGGGCTCACCCTTGCGCCCGCAACCGACGCCGGGGAGGCCGCGCTTGCAGGGTTAGACGCTCGCCGGGCCGAAGCGTTCGACGCCGCCTGGCCGGTTTGGTCACCGCCAACCCCGGTGAGCGGGCCGGTTGCACCGCTCGAAATCGCCCAGAACGGCGCGGTACGGTACGCGCTTTGGTTGCCGCCTGGGGCGCAGGTTGCGCAGGTTCGCGCCGATGCGGGGTTGGAGGTTCAGGCTTGGGAGGGGCGTTGGACGCTGGAGCGGGCACAAGCCGCCTCTCAACTCCTCATCCCTGCCGCGCGCCATTTGATGCCGCTGGGCAGCCTAACGTCGCGCCTGCCGGATCGACCGCGACGGCTGGTGCTGTGGCTTCGTGCCGTTTCCGCCAAAGCCGGACCCCACGCCCTTACGCTCCACTTCGCCGATGGGGCGGTTCAGCGGGTGCCCGTCACCGTTCTGCCGATTACGCTGCCCGAGGCGCGAACGGCGGTCAGCCCCTATTTGGACGATCCCCCTCAGGAAGTCTGGCGCGCGGACGGCGGGGAGGACCGTCGTTTAGAGGGCTATCGCTGCGATGCCCGGTTCCTCACCCATCTCGGTTTAACGCCGCACGCGCCGCCCTTAGATTTGCACACGCCCGCGCGGCTTCGGGCAATGCTAGCGGAGTCTGCCCCGCCGTGGATCGCCTATGCGGGGCTCAAGCGGGCTTTAGCCGATGGCGGCGTGGAGGCGACGGCAAAGCGCTTGCACGATCTGGACGGGGCTTTGCTGCCCGCGCAGCGCGATCAGATTTACTGGAGCATCGCCGATGAGCCGTCGAACCCGGCGCACGGCTCTAGCGATTTTGCGGCGGGGGCACGGTTGCGGGAGGCATTGCCCTGGCTCAAGCTCGCCGCCCATCTGAATGCGCCCGGGGATGCGCAGTTTCTGGCGGGGCTCGATATGGCGTTGGTTAATCAGGGCTTTGGGCTGGATCGGCCCCAGCTCCGCACGGCCCGCGCGAGCCTAACGCGTCCAGATGCTAAACTCTGGCTCTATAACGCCGAGTCGCCGCGATTGGCGGCGGGGTTCTGGCTGTGGTTGACCGGGGCGGAGGGCTATTTGCAATGGCACGCGCGCATGCCGACCGCCGATCCTTTCGATCCAACCGATGGGCGCGAGGCGGATTTTGGCCTTTTGCACCCGAGCGCCGACCCCTGTCCCGCGCTTCCTGCGATTGACGACAGTCTCTTGACCTTAGCCGAAGCGGTGGAGGATAGCCGCTGGATCACGGCTTTGGCGGGGAGCCGCGCGCCTGCCGCCGCCCGGTTACTGGGGGTGCTGCGCGATACGTTGGGCGACCGATGGGCGGACGCGCGGGCGCGGGCGACGCCGGAGTTCTTCACGATGTTTCGCCAAAAAGCTGCCCTTGCGCTGCGCCCGTGAGCTTTGGCATGGGGATTGTACCTCTGACGGGTATTCGGCCCGCTTTTCGGAGGTTTCCCTATGGCCCGTTGCAAAATGCATATCTCAGCGCAGCTCAAGACGGTTTTGACCCTGGGGCTCGTTGCAATTTGCCTCAGCGGCTGCGCAAACCGCGATCCGCTGTCGATGATCCCGGCGGGATTGCGGGCAACGCTCCAAAGTGAGGACCGTGCAGCCCAACCGAAGCGCCCGGTGAGCGTGGCCGGGATGCTTGCAAAAAGTGCGCGGCGCAACGGAGGTGCCGGAGGCCGCCCCCAGCGCGCCGCCGTCGGTCGCCCCAGTCGCGGCCCCAGTCCCGGAGCCGGTCGAGACCCAGGCGCCCCCTGTGCCCCTGCTGGAAACACTGCTGCGCTTTGCCCCCGCGAGCGCAAAATTGAGTTCGGTCGAAATGCTAAAGCTTACGCTCGCCGCCCATAAGCTTGCGGCCCAGCCCGGCCCGGTGAGAATTTTGATGGGGCCGGGGGAGGGGGCGCTGTCGCCCGCGCAAACAATGGCGTTGGTTATGCAGCGCGGGGCGTCGGTGAAAGCGGCGCTTCCGAAGGACCTCGTGGCGCGGGCCGAGCTGCATTACAGCCCCTCGCTCTCCCCCGATACAGCGGTTCTGCGCCCCAGTGCCGCCGATCCTGAGCTACAGTGACGGGCCGCGCGAGATGACCACACCGCCCCCCCTTCCGCCACGCTCTATCGGCGATATTCTATACCTTATCGTGTCGGCGGCCTGGTATCGCCGCTACCTTCTGTGCGTGCCGATTGTCGTGATGCCGCTTCTCGCCTTTGGGGTGAGCCTGCTGCTGCCGAAGAACTACGAAGCGCGCATGACGATTCTGGTGCAAGAACCCGCCAAGCTGAATCCGTTTTTGAACGATCTGGCCGTAGGTCCCAATCTGAAAGACCGAATGGAAGGGCTGAAGGCGCTGTTGCACAGCGAACACGTGCTGGCCGCCGTGATCCGCGAGCGCCAATTGCTGCCGCCCGATGCGTCGCCCGCGGCGCAAAACTGGGCCATTCGGGAAATGTCGGGGAATCTCACCGCGCTTCTCGTCGGCGGCGATTTGATCGAACTCCGACTGCGCGGCAACGCGCCCAAGGGGCTCGACCAAGTGCTCTCGACGATTGGCGAGCGGTTTGTCGATCGGCTCCTCGCCCCCGAACGCTCGTCAATGGAAGGCTCGGTAACGTTTCTGGAGCGCGAGATTACCGAAAAGCGCCGCGTTCTGACCGAGGCGGAAGATGCGCTGGCCGAGTTCAAGCTGAAAAATGCCGATAAACTGCCCGAACTCTACACGGCCAATGTGCAGCGGCTCACCGTGCTCCAGCGCACCTTGGAAGAAAAGCGCGCCGAACTTGTAACCGCCGTTGCGGCTTTCGACGATATGCGGGCAAGGCTTGCCAATACCAACCCGGTGATTGGCAAAATGGAAGAACAAATCGTTCAGGTTTCTGGGGAACTGGCCCTGCTGCGCGCGCGCTACACCGACGATCATTCGGAGGTGCAGGCGGCTTTACGGAAAGTTCGGCGGCTTGAGGACGAGCGCAAAGCGCTCATCGATGCCGCCCGAACGCTGACGCCTGAGGATATCGAGCGCCTGATTACCCAAGCAACCACGCAAGGCGTTTCGTCGGATCGGCCAGCGGCCCCGTTACTCCTGTCGCAAATGCAACGCTTGCAGGATAGCAAAGCGAAACAGGAAAGTTTAACGCGCGAGGTGGCGGGGTTAGCGGCGTCGGTCGCCGAAGCGCAAGCCTCGGTGGCGACTTATGGGACCATCGAACGCGAGCAGCATCAGTTAGATCGGCGCGTTCTGGCCGCGCGCGAGATGCACGATAGCCTCGCTAAACGCTATGAAATGGCCCGCGTTACCGGGGCGCTTGGGAAATTCGAAGCCCCCGAGCGGGTTAAATTGATCGATCCGCCGACGATGCCGACCGTGCCGATGACCCCGCCCGCCATTTTGTTCGTGATTGGCGGGATCTTTGGGGGGCTGGCACTGGGGGCCGCGCTGGCGTTTGCGGCGGAGCTTGCCGATGGCAGCTTGCGGCGGCGGGAGCAGATCGAGGTTGGCCTTGGCCTGCCCTTGCTCAGCCGCCTGCCGGGGCTGCATCGCTTAGCGCAGTAACCTCTTAACTGTGCTTAGCAAAAATCCCCTCTTCATCCTAGAAGAGGGGATTTTTTTGGGAGGTTTAAGGCTCTCGTAGAGCGTCGCAGCACAAAGAAAAACCCCTCACCAGGGCGCTGGCGAGGGGTTTATCGGTCTCTAAACAGGGCTATTTTGTAAGGGCGATTTGCTCCATTTGATTGGCTTTGGCGGCGGTCATCAGGCGCCCGTCTTTTTTTGATTTGGGCGATAAAGCTGTTGATTCGCGCCAGCCAGTCGGGCTGGCCTTTCTTAATCGCAAACCCATAATCGACGGGGTTCACGATTTGTGGCGGGGCGATGACCCGCGCCCAATCGTGCTGGAACTGCATGCGCAGGGAATAGGGATAGTCGGTCATAAATACATCGGCGCGCCCCGACAGAACTTCGTCTTCGCGCGTGTCGGGCGGCACGATGACCCGGACTTCCGCCTTTTTCGCATTTTGCAACATATAGGGCTCCATTACAGTTCCCTTTTGCACCGCGACCACGCGGCCCGGTTGGTCGATATCGGCCCAATTGCGAATGCTGCTGTTGGTTTTGGTTGTGATCCCATACATGCCGGAGCGTAAATGGGGTTCGGTCAGGTCGATGCGCGCCCGCCGGGCCTCGGTATGACCGATGCCAAACATGGCTATGTCACATTTGTCCGTGTCCAAATCATCCATAAAGCTGGCGAACGAACTATCGACGAAAACAGGCGCTACGCCTAAATCATTGCTTAAGGTTTTTGCTAGATCAATATCGATACCCCGCAGTTGCGAGTCGCGCGGATTGCGG
>NZ_LAJY01000163.1 GCF_000963705.1 Elstera litoralis
GTTCATTATAACACGCTGCGCGACGGTACTTTCCAGGTTGGCCGCGCGGGCTGGATCGCCGATTATAACGATGCGCAAAACTTCCTGTTCTTGTTGGAAACCCGCACGGGCTCCAACAACTACGGCAAGTTCTCGAATCCTGAATTCGACAAGCTGATGATCGAAGCAGGCACGATCACCGATCTCAAGAAGCGCGCCGAAGTGATGGCGAAGGCCGAAAAGATCGGTATCGAGCAAGACGGTCTGATGCCGATCTATTTCTACGTGTCGAAGAACCTCGTGTCGCAGAAGCTGAAGGGCTTCGTCTCGAACACGAAGGATATTCATCGCACGCGCTGGATGGAAATCGCCGCCAACTAAGGCGCGCTTAAGCTTCCGATAGGGTTGAGCGGCCGGGATTTCATTCCGGCCGCTCTGCTCCTTTTGGTCGGATTTCACTCCGGTCGCTCTTGCGCCCCTGGGGGACCTATGTGCCCCCGGTGGAGGATTCCCATGAACCGTTTCGTGCTAAGCCGCGTTCTCAGCGCGGTGCCAACGCTTTTTATCGCGATCGCTATCTCCTTCTTCATGATGCGGGTTGCCCCCGGCGGCCCGTTTGACAGCGACCGCCAGCTTGCCCCCGCCATCGAAGCCAATCTGCGCGCCGCCTATCATCTTGATGAGCCGCTTTATATGCAGTTTGGACGCTATTTGATCGGGCTGGCGCAGGGGGACTTCGGCCCCTCGTTCAAGTATCAGGATTTTACGGTTGGTCAGTTGATCGTAAAGGGCTTGCCGATTTCGCTCGGTCTGGCGCTGGGCTCGGTCTTGATCGCCTCGCTCTCGGGCATCGTCATCGGTATGATCGCCGCCTTTCGGCAAAATACCCGCATCGATCATATCGTTATGGTCGGGGCAATGGCGGGCATCGCCGTGCCGAATTTCGTGATGGCTCCATTGCTGACCCTGCTGCTTGGGGTGCATCTCGGTTGGTTGCCGGTCGGCGGTTGGGGCAAGCCGGAGCAGATAATTCTGCCGCTCTTTGCCTTAGCCCTACCGAAAATCGCCTATGTCGCGCGCCTCACCCGCGCGTCCACGATCGAAGTGCTGCGCTCGAACTACATTCGTACCGCCCGCTCGAAAGGCCTGCCGAACCGGCTGATTCTGGCCCGGCACGCGCTAAAGGCGTCGCTGATGCCGGTGGTCTCCTACCTCGGCCCGGCAACGGCCTCGGCCATCGTCAGTTCGGTCGTCATCGAATCGATTTTCGGCATTCCCGGCATTGGCCGCTACTTTGTGCTGGGAGCGCTGAACCGCGATTATACGCTGGTGATGGGCATGGTCGTGCTCTACGCGGCGTTGATCCTCCTGTTTAATCTGGCTGTCGATTTGCTCTACGGCCTTCTTGACCCGAAGGTGCGGTTCGAATGACCAGCGCTACTCCTCTCGCTGTTGAAGCGGAAATCGCCGGGCGCAGCCTGTGGCAAGACGCGTGGCGGCGGCTGCGGCGCAATCACGCTGCCCTCGCCGGGCTGATCCTGCTCGGGATCATTGCGCTCCTCGCCATCCTCGGCCCCAATATCTCGCCGCATAATTACGATACGGTCTATTGGGACGAAATGGGCACTGCCCCAAATCTTTCCAACTGGCACCTGTTCGGCACCGATGTGAATGGCCGCGACATGTTCGTGCGCACGCTTTACGGCGCGCGGATTTCGCTGCTGGTCGGGATTGTCGCCACGCTCGTCAGCCTGCTCATCGGCGTTACCTATGGCGCGGTGGCGGGCTATGTCGGCGGGCGCGTCGATAACGTCATGATGCGGATTGTGGATATTCTCTATTCGCTGCCGTTCATGTTCTTTGTCATTCTGCTGTTCGTGTTTTTTGGCCGGAACATCATCTTGATCTTCCTTGCCATTGGCGCGGTGGAATGGCTCGACATGGCGCGGATTGTGCGCGGCCAAACCCTGAGCCTGAAGCGCCGCGAGTTCGTGGAAGCCGCCCGCGCCGTCGGCGTGAGCGATGCCACCATCATTCGCCGCCACATCATCCCCAATGCCCTCGGCCCCGTCATCGTTTATGCAACGCTGACCGTGCCGCGCGTCATTCTCATCGAAAGCTTCCTGTCGTTCCTCGGCCTCGGGGTGCAGGAGCCGATGACGAGTTGGGGCGTGCTGATTTCGGAAGGCACGAAGGTGATGGAAGACCAATCCTGGATTCTGATCTTCCCCGCCGCCTTCCTCGCCACCACGCTGTTTGCGCTCAATTTCTTGGGCGACGGGCTGCGCGATGCTCTCGATCCAAAGGATCGCTGACATGACCCAAACTGTTCTTGAGGTAACGGACCTCACCACCCGCTTTGCAACCCCCGACGGCGAGGTTTCTGCCGTCAATTCAGTTGGCTTTTCCATCCGCTCGGGCGAGCGCGTCGGCATTGTTGGGGAAAGCGGTTCGGGGAAATCGCAAACCTTCATGTCGATCATGGGGCTGCTGGCGCTCAACGGCAAAGCCTCCGGCTCGGTGAAGCTTAATGGGCGCGAGGTGCTGAACCTGCCGCCCGATGAACTCAACAAAATTCGCGGCAAGGAAATGGCGATGATCTTCCAAGATCCCATGACCTGCCTCAACCCGTATCTGCGCGTCTCGCGCCAGCTTACCGAAGTATTGGTTCAGCATCAGCATCTCTCCGAAGAGCAAGCGCGGGTGCAGGCGAAGAACATGCTCGCCCGCGTTGGCATTGCCGATGTGGACCGGCGCTTCGATATGTACCCGCACGAGTTTTCCGGCGGGATGCGCCAGCGGGTGATGATTGCGATGGCCCTGCTCTGCTCGCCCGATCTCTTGATCGCCGACGAGCCGACAACGGCGCTCGACGTGACCGTGCAGGCGCAGATTCTCGATCTCTTCGTCGATCTGCAAAAAGACAATCTCAAAACCGCCCTCTGCATGATTACCCATGATCTTGGCGTCATCGCCGGGCTCTGCGACCGGGTGATCGTCATGTACGGCGGCCGGATTGTCGAACAGGGGCCGGTGAACGAAATTTTCTACGCGCCAAAGCACCCCTATACCAAGGGGCTGCTGGCGGCGATGCCGAGCTTCGATACCGAGGCCCGCTCGCTGCTCCCCACCATCAAGGGCCAACCGCCCAATCTGCAAAACCTGCCGAAGGGCTGTGCCTTCGCCCCGCGCTGCCCGCAAGCCTTCGACCGCTGCCAAAGCGAGCGCCCGGCCTATAAAGACCTGGGTGGACAGCGCGGCTGTACCTGCTTCTTGCTGGAGGATGCGGCATGAGCACCGCCCCACTTCTTGCCGTCCGCGACCTGCGGGTCGAATTCGCCCTGCCCGGCGGCGGCTTTTTCTCTGAACCCCGCGCGCTGAAAGCCGTTGATGGTATCAGCTTCGATCTGATGCCGGGGGAAACCTTGGGCGTCGTCGGCGAATCCGGCTGCGGTAAATCTACCCTCGGGCGCGCGGTGTTGCGCCTGATCGAACCCAGCGGCGGCAAAGCCCTGTGGCTGGGTAAAGACATGCAGGCCTTGGGATCGAAAGCCATGCGCGACGTGCGCAAGGATATGACGATCATTTTCCAAGACCCGTTGGCGGCGCTCGACCCGCGCATGACGGTGGAACAGATTATCGCCGAACCCCTGGTGACGTTTCATAAGTCCCTGGGCAAAGACGAAATCCGCCGCCGCGTGCGCGAGATCATGGCCCGCGTCGGCCTGTCGCCCCATCACGTCAACCGCTACCCGCACGAGTTTTCCGGCGGCCAGTGCCAGCGCATCGGCATCGCCCGTGCGATGATTCTGCGCCCGAAGCTGGTGGTGTGCGACGAGCCCGTGTCGGCGCTGGACGTGTCGATCCAGTCGCAGATCATCAACTTGCTGATCGATCTGCAAAAGGAACTCGGCCTGTCGCTGATCTTCATTTCCCATAATCTGTCGGTGGTGAAGCATATCAGCCACCGGATTGCAGTGCTCTATTTGGGCCGATTGGTGGAAATGGGGCCAGCGGAAGAAGTGTTCACTGCCCCGCGCCACCCCTATACCCGCGCCCTCATCTCCGCCGTGCCGATGCCCGACCCGGAGAAGGAACGCGCCCGCAAACGGATCGTGCTGACCGGCGACCTGCCCTCGCCGCTCAACCCGCCCAGCGGCTGCACCTTTCGTACCCGCTGCCCAGACGCACAAGATGCCTGCGCCGGGGAGCGCCCCGCCGTCGAACCCGTTACCGCCGACCATCAGGTCGCCTGTCGGCGCTGGCGGGAGTTGGCGGCGTTTAATCCGCTCGTGTGAGTGGATAAGTTTAGACAGCACCCCTTGCCTTACACAGCAACCGGCGCACTTGGCAGGCCAAGGCCGTCGGTTGCTGCGCTCAGCGCAAATCCTAAGCGGGTGGAATCACCCACAACTAGCCTTTGCTTAGCAAATAAAGAGTTAGAGCGTTTTGAAGTGAGCCATAGTGATCGGAAAACGCTCTGGGTATATTTTATTGATCCGAAATGCCTCTAATTTTGGAGTATCGGCCTCAATACATCCATGCACCACTGCCGAAAGCTGGTAACGCTTGTGGCCTGTGCTGTGCGTGGTTGGGAGTTATCAAGCCCCTCGCTCTTCGCCACCATCATATCGACCACACCCTGCGTCATGGCTTCGGACATGCCATATCCCGCCAGCGTGGTTTTGAAGGCATCA